>JBFJTQ010000237.1:0-5318 GCA_041625275.1 Binatia bacterium
CCTGACTACCGACGAACTGCGAGAAGGGCGTTACCATGATGGGATAGCCGAGGTCGGCGCGAACCCGAACAGCCTCTTCCAGGACCTCATCGAGGCGGTCCAGCATGCCCAAGTTCCTGAGTTGATACCTCAGGTTGGAAATCATCCCGCCGGGTACCTGATGAACGTACTGGGTGTAATCGTATTCCACCGGTACGCCGATGGGAAATCCTTCGCGCTTTGCGATAAAACCCAAATCGTCCGCCACAGGGAGGAGAGTTTCCTCATCGAGCAAAGGCGAATAGCCGAGGGCCCGGGCATTCTGGGCCACGTTAAAAACGGAAGGGTTCGAGGAGGCATTGGCGAGAGGCGGCACGGCCGTGTCGATGATTTTCACGCCCAACTTCATCGCCTCCAGCGCACACAAGGGACCGAGACCGGTTGTGCAGTGAACATGGAGGTCAATCGGTATGCCGGGCGCGTTCTCTTGGATGACCCGCACCAAGGCCGCCGTGCGTTCGGGAGTCAGGAGGCCCCCGGGATCCTTGAGGCAAACGAAATCCGGTTCGAGCGCGGCCGCTTCGCGCGCCTTGCGGGCATAATACTCGTCACTGTGTTTCGGCGAAACGGAAAAAGTCAGATTCAGGACGGTACCCAGCCCGATGCGTTTGGCGCGCTCCACCGATTTACGCCAGCCGGCTGGATCGTTTGCCGGGTCGGAGATTCTCAGTTGTCGTATGCCGTTGGCGAGCATCCGTTCAAACCAGAGCTCCACGACGGAATCGGGACTCAGCTCGAACGCGCTGATGCGCGCAGCGCCAAGGGCGCGTAGCGTAGTCTTCCTGATTTTCTGGGCCACCAGGCGTATGCGCTCGAAGGGATCCTCGCGCAACTCGCGCACGCATTTCTTCAAATGGCTCGATGCCATGATTTCGATGGCTTGAAAGCCCGCGTTATCGATACGCTCGGCCACCAGCAGCATCATGCCCGTGCGCATGTTTTCGGCCCACAGACTCGCTTGACCGTCGCGCAGGGTCGTATCGACAAACTGGATTTCGTTCATGGGCGACTCGCCGAGCTCAACTAAGCGTTAATCGCTGCGGCGTACTGTTCAAGCTTCTTCTCCAGCCAGCGTGTATTGACGTTGCCGCGCAGGTATTCAGGATCGGTAATCACGGTGTGCAGGAAGGGAATCCCCGTGTCTATGCCTTCGACGCGAAAAGCCGCGAGCGCATTCTCGGTTCGCGCGGCGGCCTGATGCCGATCGGCGCCGTGAACGATAAGTTTGCCCAACAAGGAATCGTAATAAGGCGGTACCACGTAGCCGGGAAAACAATGGGTATCCAGACGCACTCCGTTGCCTTCCGGAGCCTCCCAATGAGTGATGAGGCCGGGGCATGGTCGGAAGCCATGTTGCGGCGATTCGGCGTTGATGCGGCATTCGATGGCATGGCCGCTAAATGCGATATCGGCCTGCTTGAACGGGAGCGCCTGACCCCCGGCAATCAGAAGTTGTTGGGCCACGATATCGATGCCGGTAATCATCTCGGTAATCGGATGCTCCACCTGAATCCGAGTGTTCATTTCGAGAAAGAAAAACTCTTCCGTATCGTTGTCGTAGATAAACTCGATGGTGCCGGCATTGCGGTAACCGATGGAGCGCGCAAGAGTCGCCGCGGCCTCGCCGATCTTGGCGCGAACGGCTGGGGAAAGAGCGTAGGCTGGAGCTTCTTCAATAATTTTTTGGTGCCGCCGTTGCAGGGAGCAGTCCCGCTCGCCGAGATGAACGACGTTGCCGTGGAGATCGCCAAGAACCTGGATTTCAATGTGCCTGGCGTTACCGACATAACGCTCCATGTAAAGCGTGTCGTCGCCGAAGGCCGCCCGCGCTTCGGCGGCCGCCGTCCTGAAGGTCGTCTCGATTTCGCTGCCGTTCCAGATAAGTTTAATTCCCCGGCCGCCACCACCGGCGGAGGCCTTCAATAACACCGGATAACCGATCTCCTCGGCCAATGCTCCCGCCTCGTGGGGGTTTTTCGCGTGATCGGATCCCGGCACCGTGGGAACTCCAGCGGCAGTAGCGATCCTCCGCGCTTCGAGCTTGTCCCCCATCTTTTTGATATTCTCAGCGGTTGGCCCGACGAACGTGATATTGTGATCGGCACACGCCCGGGCCAGGTCGGCTCTTTCGGCTAGAAAACCGTAACCCGGATGAAGGGCGTCGCATCCGGTTCCGACAGCCGCCGCCACCAGACTCTCAACCTTCAGATAGCTATCCGTCGAGCGCGGCGGGCCGATGCAAATGCTCCGATCGGCCAACTTGGCGGCCAGGCTGCCGCGATCGGCCTCGGAAACGGCAGTGACGGTTTCAATACCGAGACTGCGACAGGCTTTGATGATGCGAACAGCGATTTCGCCCCGGTTGGCAACAAGAACCCGGGTAACACTCATGGCTTTACGAGATAAAGCGTCTGACCGTATTCGACAAACTGGCCATTCTGGGCAACCACTTCGACGACGGTCCCCTTCACCGCGGCCCGAACGCTATTGAAGACTTTCATCACTTCGATCAACCCCACGGTGGTGTCCTCGGTCACTGCGGAACCGACTTGCACGAAGGGCGGTGCGCCGGGCTCCGGGGCCATATAGAACGTTCCAAGCAAGGGCGCCTTGACAGGAACGAGGCCTTCAGCCGCGGCTTTGGCTTCCACCTTGGGTGCCTCTTTCTGCATTACGGGCGCAGCCGCCGCCGGCTTAGGCGGTTCGACCGGTGCCGCAGGGCGCGCTGCCGGTGCAGGCGACACGCTTGACGGCGCCGATGTGAGGGGAATCGGCTCGCCTTTGCTGACGCTTATTTTCAAGTCCCCAACCTCTAGCTGGAAGTAATCGAACTTTGATTCGTCAATCAGTTTAAGTATGTGCAGAACATCTTCTTCGCTGAGTTCCATAGACTTTCCTTCCTTACGCTTTGATGTCGATATTCTTTGATGTGCAGCGGACCGTCGCTTACCTCCCGCCCGATTGGCCCGACACCTTATGTGATTTCTCTGTGCAAGGCAAATAGTTCGTTCCACGCCGAGGATCGACGAGGCCACGCCTCTACGGTGCCGGCGCTGCCGCGGACTTTACATGGCGCAAATCCATGCGTGCCATTGAGTTGAGTTCCAATCCGGTGAATCGAGGATTCAGCAGCGTGGTCTCGGCGGTCCAAAAGAGCGGCACAATGGGCAGATCTGTTTCGCAAAGAATTTTCTGCGCTTCATCGTACAGTTTTCTGCGTTTCCTATCGTCCATTTCTCGTGCCGCAAGATCGAGCAGTTGATCGTATCGGCGGCTCCTCCATCGTGTGTGATTATTCCCGCTATCCGATGTGAATAGTTTCATAAAATTGTCGGGGTCGGGGTAATCGGCGCCCCAACCCAAGCGAAAAATGTGCGGCGGGTCGTTCTGAAGTTTCTTCAAATAGACTTTCCACTCCTGGTTCTGCAACTCGACGAGGACACCCAAATTCCGCTGCAACATTCCCTGGACCGCTTCGGCAACCAACTTGTGATCCTCTTCGGTGTTATAACCCAAGATGACCCGCGGAAATCCTTGACCCGAAGGATAGCCGGCCTCACGGAGCAGGCGGCGCGCTTCCGGCGGATTGAAGGGAACACCGATCTTGGGATTGTGGCCCAGCATTCCGGGGGGTACCCACGAGGATGCGGGCAGTTCTCCGCCGTGGAGGATTTTAGGAAAAACATCGCGATCGATAGCCAGCGCAAACGCTTTCCTGACACGCGGGTCGTCGAAGGGCTTTCGATTGGTGATGAATCCGTAATAGTATCCGCGAAGCTGGGGAACGCGTTTGAAGCCGCGTGCTCTGGACAGTCGCTTCTTCTCCAGTGTCGGAATGCTATGGTTATCGATGAAATCCAAGCGCCCCTGTTCATACATGGCCACGGCGGTGCTCTTTTCATTGACCATGAACATCGTCACTTTTTCCATCGCCGGCTTACCGCGAAAAAAATTGGGGTTGGCGCGCAGCTCGATTTGATTTTCGTGCTTCCAGGAGGCGAGCAGAAACGGACCGTTGGTGACGATATGTTCTGGATCAGTCCATCGAGAGGCAAATTTTTCAACGACGTCCTGTCTCTGGGGGAAAGTTACTTCGAAGGTCGTAATGGAAAGAAAGTAGGAAACCGCATGCCTCAGTTGCACGACCAGGGTCGTGTCATCGGCGGCGTGGACTCCCACGGCGCCGGCCTCGGCGAGCTTGCCCTCGTGAAATTCCTGGGCGTTGACAATATCAAAAAGGATATAGGCGTATTCGGACGCCGTCTTCGGAGCGAGCAGTCTCTTCCAGGAATATTCAAAGTCTTGGGCGCGGACTTTTTGCCCGTCGCTCCACAACACATCGTCGCGGAGGTGAAACACAATTTGTTTCCCGCCGTTGAGAATCTCCCAAGATTTGGCGATGACGGGGACGGGTTTGAGTTCCTTGTCAAATTCGGTCAAACCCACCATCAGGTTGGCAATCACATTAAACGATACATGGTCCGTCGCCAGTGACCAGTCAAGACTGGGAGGCTCCGTCCCCAGATTGACCCGAAAATGATTGCTGGCCCCCCCCTCGGGGGTCGGGCGGCATCCGGCACTCAACAAAAACATGGATAAGCTGGTGGCGAGTGCGAGAAAAGAACGATATGAGTAGAGTGATCGCAACGGAAAAAAGCGGCTTGCTTCCACTAAACTTTGCCACTATTAGTAGCCCAAGGCCAAACCATCTTCAAGGCAAGGAGCGAAAATCATGGATGCGAAGGATATTTTGCAAAAGCATGTTGTTGTCGAGGGGCACCGGGATGTTTATGAACAGCTTTACCGCACTTCGCTCGGCGAACCGTCGCCCATCCGCGACGCTATTGCCCCGCGTTTGATTCGCGATGGAATCAACGTCTGCGTGTACGCCATCAGCGGCGATTCCTATGCGCACTCTCAGAACACCGGCCGCTATCTGGAAACCGCGCTTGACAACATCGATGTGTTTCTGCAGGAGGCGCCGCGCTCCGAAGGCATGATCACCATGATCAAAACACGGGACGACCTGCCCGGCGAGGTTCAAGCCGGCAGGGTTTCGTTCTTGCTCCATTTCGAGGGCGGCATGCCGCTGCAGGGAAGCATTCACCAGCTGCGAAATTTCTACCGTTTGGGACTTCGCTCGATGCAGCTCACGTGGAACTTCCGCAACGAGCTTGGCGACGGCGTGTGGGAAAACCGGACGGGGGGCGGGTTGACGAATTTCGGTGTCGAAGTGATCAAAGAGATGAACCGCCTCGGAATGGTCGTTGATTTGGCCC
>JBFJTQ010000238.1:0-5309 GCA_041625275.1 Binatia bacterium
GAGGTGTTGCGCCTTGTGGTGTCGAGGGCGGGATCGGTGTGGCCCAATGCGGCGGTACAGATTTGGCTCATCAATGCGGAATCGGGAGAGCTCGAGCGTGCCGCATGCTGGAACATGGATGAGGCGGATTGGAAGGGGAGAAAATTAAAAGCCGTTCCTCCTCTGGTGCAAGAGGTTGTAAACAGCCAACGCGCCGTGTGGGTGCCCAATGTCCAGACGGACCCGCGCACGCTGGATCAGGATTTTTACCGCCGGCAAGGCGTTGTCTCATATCTCGGTCTTCCAATGCTAGCAAAGGGAACCGTGGTAGGGGATCTAGTCATTGCCCCCAGAGTGGAATATCGCTTTGCCGACGCCGAGATCCAGTTTCTCTCCGCGCTCGCCGACCAGGCCGCCGTTGCCATTCACAACTCCCAGCTCCATGAGATGACGGTGAAGCAGGCGGGTGAGCTCAAACGTTCCAATGCGGAGCTTGAGCAGTTCGCCTATGTTGCCTCTCATGACCTGCAAGAGCCGCTGCGTATGGTTGCCGGCTATACGCACTTGCTGGCAAGGCGCTACAAAGAAAAGCTCGATCAGGAAGCGCACGAGTTTATTGAATTTGCCGTCGATGGCGCCAAACGGATGCAGATCCTCATCAACGATTTGCTGACCTTTTCCCGGGTCGGGACCAAAGGGAAGGAGTTCGCACCGGTAGATTGTGAGGCCGTTTTTGGTAGGACGATCGCAGGGCTCGCCATGGCCGTGCAGGAAAGCGGTGCAAAGATCACGCACGATCCGTTGCCGACCGTAATGGCGGACGACACGCAGCTGGAACAGCTGTTTCAAAATCTGATCGGTAACGCGATCAAATATCGCAACAGCAAGCCGCCGCAGATTTACGTCACATGCGAGCGCGCGGGGCAGGATTGGCTCTTCACAGTCAAGGACGACGGCATTGGCATCGACCCCAAGGAGGCCGAAAAAATCTTTGTCATCTTCAAGCGTCTGCACTCGCGCGAAGAGTTTGAAGGCAGCGGCATCGGCCTTGCCGTGTGCAAGAAAATCGTCGAGCGCCACGGCGGCAGGATCTGGGTGGAGTCGGAGCTGGGCAAGGGAGCGACATTTTACTTTACCCTGCGGGCATTCTAAGGGCGGCGGCGCAAGAAACGAAAACATGGAAGCGGCGAGAAAGATACTTTTAATTGAAGACAATCCGGCAGACGCCCGTCTCTTGCGTGAGGTGTTGCAGGAGATCGACTATCGGCCGCGGTTTGTCTTTACGCATGTGGAACGCCTCGACGAAGGGATAAGCCGCCTGAAACGAGAGCGCTACGACGCCGTTCTTCTGGATCTCTCTCTGCCGGACGCCCACGGCCTTGAGACCGTCGCGCGTATGCAACGGGAAGTCGACACCGTTCCGATTGTCGTCATGACCGGGTTAGACGATAACGCCACCGCGCTAGACGCCGTCAGAATGGGCGCACAAGATTACCTGATCAAAGGGGAAATCGACGGGCGCTCACTGGCGCGCGCGCTGGACTACGCCATCGAACGGAAATGGTTTCAGGAAATGAAGCAACGTCAAATAGCCGGGAATATGGCGCTCAAGGACATCAATGTGGCGTTAACCTCGAGCCTGGACCTAACAAAAGTGCTGGAGACGCTGCTCGGCAAAGTGAGTGGCCTAATGCCCAATTTCGCCATTGCGGTGAGCCTGTTGAACAAGAATAGCTCGGCTTTGGATCTCCTGTCCAGCCGGAACTTTCCTGAGCAGGAATGGATCGAGGCCGCGGCGCAGGCCAATGGTTGGGAGGATCTTGCCGCTAATGTGTTTCGGACTAAGAGTCTCGTAATCGTACAGGACATCCAGCATGATCCGCGGGTGGATGACGTCGAGTTTTACTGCAAGCATGGTTTGTCGGGGTATTTGGGCGTGCCGTTAATTGTCGGGGAGCAAATCCTGGGAGTCCTCTCTTTCTACTCTAGGAACTCGCATATTTTTGAAAGCGAAGAAGTCGCTTTTCTGAGCACGTTAGCGAGCCAGGCATCCATGGCGATTCGTAATTCCCAGGTGTACGGCGATATCAAGCAGTTGGCTTGTGATCTCGAACGGGCCAATCACGTCAAGGATGAATTTCTCGCCGTCATGTCTCATGAGCTCAGGACTCCCATCAATGTGGTGAAGGGATATGTTTCTCTGCTAAAAACCAGATTCTTCGGCGAGATCAATTCGGAGCAAGAACGAGCCCTCGAGAAAGTCGCAAACCAGACCGAGGAACAACTTGCCATGATCAACAGCATCCTGCATGCCACTTCGATCGAATCCGAAGTCGCCACGGTGCGGGCCGATGTTGTCCCTCTGCGCAATTTTTTCGAAACGCTGGAGACCCTTTATCCAGCGCAGGAGGACGGAAGGCTAGCCATTAACTGGCGCTACGCCGCGGACCTTCCGGCCGTCAAGATAGACCAAGCCAAACTTAAATACATCGTCCAGAATCTGATAAATAACGCCGTTAAATTCACCTCAGACGGTGAAGTGAGCGTCTCGGCCGAAGTGGTCGACGGCTCCGGGGCTCCTTTTGCCGAGGGAGCGCCAGCGGCTGGTAGCCTTTGGTTGAGAGTTGAAGTTGTGGACACGGGAATCGGTATTCCCGAAGAATTTCTGCCGATGATTTTTGAAAAGTTCAGTCAAATTGACGCTTCGAGTAAGAGAACTCACGGGGGCATAGGTCTCGGGCTATATATCGTTAAACGCTGCACGGAAATGCTTAACGGGTCGATTCAGGTGGTAAGCCATCCCGGCAAGGGCTCCAAGTTTATCGTAACGGTTCCGTGCTCAATCGTAGCTCACGGAAAGGTTGGAGGCGAAGCAAGAGAAAACAATTTGGCTACAGGACGCAGCGAGAGTCCTGTTAGCCTGTAAGAAGGGTCTAAGAACCTTGGTGTTTGTCAAAGTTGCAAACCGTCTTTTGATCAGGATCAGGGTGCCTTTGCGGTGCCTGATGCGGAGGTCCGTCCCGAGGCCGTCGACTGATTTGGCCCGACATGGCCTCCATGTTGTGCTTTTGCTGTTTTGGCAAATTGTCTTCATCATTGGCGTTAAGGGGGCTCTGGCTCAGCCTCCGGCTGAGCTGACCAAGATGTCCATCGAAGATTTGCTGGAGGTCAAAATCGAGAGCGTCTCGAAATTCGAGCAGCGGTTGGTGGACGCGCCCGCTTCGGTGAGCATCATCACCAGCGACGATATTAAGAAGTACGGTTACCGTAATCTTCTCGATATTCTACGGAGTGTCCGAGGTGTCTATGGGCGGTATGATCGAAACTACTCTTATCTCGGGTTACGCGGATTTTCGACGCTCGGCGATTATAATACACGTTTCTTGTTGCTCGTTGACGGTCACCGGATGAACGATAAGGTTTACGATCAAGCTGCGGTCGGGAATGATTTTCTCCTCGATGTGGATCTGATTGACCGCGTCGAGGTCATCCGGGGTCCCAGTTCGTCACTTTACGGCACCAACGCCTTCTTGGGAACCATCAATATTAAGACCAAAGGCGGCGGGTCCCTCAAGGGTTTGGAGCTGTCCGGTGAAGGGGGAGGCTATTCGACGTACAAAGGGCGGGTGAGCTACGGCAATCAGTTTGACAATGGGCTCGATGTGGTACTGTCGGGCTCTCGCTACGGCACGGCGGGCAGTCCGGCGCACTTTTTTAAAGAATTTAACGCGCCCGACACTAACAACGGCATCGCTCGTAAAGCGGATTCGGAAAGCTTCAATAGCTTCTTTGGGAAACTGTCCTACGGCGACTTTGCCCTCGAAGGCGGCTACGTCAAACGGGACAAAGGTGTTCCAACGGCCCCGTTTGGTACGATCTTCAACACCAACGATACGGAGACCGTCGATGCGCGTTACTATGGGGAATTGCGCTACCAGCGCCAATTGCCGTGGGAGGTGGGATTTAACGGGCGCCTCTTTTACGATCGGCACTACTACAGCGGACGCTATCTCTATGACTACGCCGATCCCGGCGGCGGCGAGCATCTACAGGATCGCCTGAAGCAGGACGGGACAACGTTTCGCTTTAAGTTGACGTATCGATTCTACTGATTCGTGTTTTACAGCAGGCCGAAGCGGGTTTTTTGCCGGCGAATGAAATAGTGGGCGTGTCTAGGATTTGTGAAGCCTGTTTTGAATAACCTTTTTTCTTATCGCTGGCGGTGGCCTGTTTTGCCACGCCTCATCGGTAATTCCTGGTCAGCTGTAGCCGTTTCAATCGTGCTTGTGCTCAACGGATGGGTTTGGGCAACCGCCCCCACCGAATATCAGCTCAAGGCCGCCTTTATTTTCAATTTCGCCAAGTTTGTTGAATGGCCCGCGGCGGCCTTTCGCAGCAGTCAGAGCCCGATAACCATTTGTGTGTTCGGCGAAGACCCTTTCGGTCGCGACTTGGATGAAATAGTGAAAGGGCAGACTATCGGCGCTAGAAGCGTGGCGGTCCGGCGAATCACACAAGCCCCGCGCGCCGATACCTGTCAGGTCCTTTTTGTCGGCGCGGCGGTGCGCAACGACCTCCAAGAGCTATTTCTGGCCGTCGCAACCCAGCCTGTCTTAACGGTCTGCGAGGATGAGAGTCTGCGCAGCGAAGGTGTCATTCATTTCTTACTTGAAGAGAACAAAGTGCGATTCATGATCAATTTGGACTCGGCGGAACGGGCCGGAATCAAGATCAGCTCCAAGTTGCTCAAATTGGCAAAGATCGTTCACAACAGGGGAAAAAACTGACATGCGCTGGGTCAGAAACCTGTCCGTTAGACAAAAACTAACGCTGATCATCATGGCCTCCAGCGCCGCCGCGTTGATTTTGGCCGGAGCGGGGTTTTTCGCTTACGAGGTCGTCACATTTCCGACCAAGATCGTACAAAACCTTTCTTCGCTGGCGGGTGTGGTGGGTGGCAACAGTTCAGCCGCCATTGTCTTCGATGATGCCAATGCGGCGGCGGAGACTTTGCGCGCCCTGCGAACGATTCCGAGCATTCGCAGCGCCTGTATTTATCGACGAGACAGGACACTCCTGGCGCATTATACGGAAGGGGATGGCAAGCAAGAGCCTAAGATACCACCGGCGGGCTTCTACGGCGAGCTTGTTAGCGCCGATTACGCCGAGGTCTTCCGTCCTGTGATTCTGGGAAATGAAACGGTGGGTGGCATTGCGATTCGGTCGGATCTGCGTGAAAGGGAAACGCGCCTGTGGAGCCACCTGCAAATTGTCTTGTTTGTGTTGGCGATCTCGTTGTTAGTGGCCTTTGCGGTCGCCGCCATGCTTCA
>JBFJTQ010000239.1:0-5302 GCA_041625275.1 Binatia bacterium
CAAGCAGATCAGCCTGATCGGAAGCACGATGGGCAGCCACCAGGATTTTTGCGACGTCATGGAACTGGTGTGGGCCGGCAAGCTCAAGCCGTCGATCGATCGCACGATGCCGCTTGCGGACGGGCGCGCTGCCCACGAGCTCTTGGCGGCAGGCCGACAGTTCGGCAAGATCGTGTTGCAAATTTAGACTTTCGATCTGTGATTTGTGAGGAGGAGCCCTTGAGACTTGATGCTCAGGTAATGACAGCGCCACTAAAAGACTTTCCCGAGACGGCTCGCTATCTCGAAGAGCTTGGATTTGACACGCTGTGGACGCTGGAAACGCAGCACAATCCATTCTTCCCTTTGATTTTATCGGCCGAGCACACACGCACCATAAGACTGGGAACTTCGATTGCGGTGGCGTTTCCCCGCAGTCCAATGGTTCTCGCCCATATCGCTTGGGACCTACAGGAATTCTCGGGTGGCCGATTGATCCTTGGCCTGGGCACCCAGGTGCGCGGCCACATCGAGCGCCGCTTCAGTGTTCCATGGGACTCGCCGGGCCCCAGATTGAGAGAGATTATTCTGGCGTTGAGAGCCATCTGGGACTGCTGGCAAAACAAATCTCCGCTAAAATTCCAAGGGAAGTTTTATTCGTTTACTCTGATGACTCCCTTCTTTGATCCAGGCCCGATTCGCCACCCCGATATTCCCATCTTCGTCGGCGGTCTCAACCCCTACATGTGCCGGCTGGTGGGAGAGCTTTGCCAGGGCATGCACATCCACCCGCTGCATACCGTAAGATTTATTCGCGAGGCAATCGTGCCGAAGATCAAAGAGGGCGCCGACAAAGCGGGAAGAGATTATCGAGAAGTATCTCTTTCCACAGCGGCTTTTGTGGCCACCGGCAAGGATACGGAGGCAGTGAACAGGGCGAAAGAGAAAATCCGCGGCCAGATTGCGTTTTACTCCTCTACGCGGAACTACTTTCCCGTGCTGGAGATGCACGGTTGGGGAGAGACGGCCCGCGCTCTGCAAAAGAAATCCATCGCCGGAGATTGGGAAGGGATGCCGCGGGAGATCACCGACGAGATGCTCGACGAGTTCGCGATCATCGGCACCTACGCGGAGCTGGCAGACGAAATCAAGAAGAAGTACGAAGGCGTCGTTGACCGCCTGACCCTCTACGAGTGCCTGCCCGAACGTGGCCAGGAATACGTATGGCGCCCCGTCATCAAAGCCATCAACGGGTAGTTAAGCGCATCTTCAGCCGTCTCAACGTGCTGTACAATTGGAATTCACCGTTTGATGAAACTACGCCATGTCCTGCGCGATGAAAATGCCGAACCAACAACCATGCTGCCGATTCAGGGGATAACCGTTGTGTCGCTGGAGCAAGCCGTGTCTGCGCCCTTTACGACGCGGCAGCTTGCCGATTTCGGTGCCCGCGTGATCAAAATCGAGCGTCCCGGCGTGGGCGACTTCGCGCGCGGCTATGACGAAACCGTCCTTGGGCAGTCATCTCATTTCGTGTGGCTCAATCGTTCTAAGGAAAGCTTGACGCTGGACGTAAAGCACTCTGAGGCAAAAGAGGTCTTGGACAGGCTGCTGTCCAAGGCGGACGTCTTCGTGCAAAACCTGGCTCCCGGGGCCGCGCTGCGTCTGGGGTTGTCCTCCGCAGCGCTGCTGGCCAAGTTTCCCCGCATCATTGTTTGCAACATCTCAGGCTATGGGCCTGACGGGCCCTTCAGCCGGAAAAAGGCCTACGACCTGTTGATCCAATGCGAGTCGGGCGTCATGTCCGTGACCGGCACCACCGAGACGCCCAGCAAGACCGGGATCTCCGTCGCGGACATCGCCGCCGGCATGTATGGTTATGCCGGCATCCTCACCGGCCTGTATCAGCGCGAGCACACCGGCAAAGGCATGGCCTTTGACGTGTCGATGCTTGAGGCGCTGGGTGAATGGATGGGTTATCCCGCATACTTTGCCCGTTACGGCGGGTCGCCGCCGCGCCGCACCGGCGCCGCACACGCGGCCATCCATCCCTACGGTCCGTTCCCGGCGGGCGACGGCAAAACCGTGTTTTTCGGTATCCAGAACGAGCGGGAGTGGGCGGACTTTTGCTCGCTCGTGCTCGAGCAAGCAGAGCTGGCTACCGATCCCCGCTTCAGCAGCAACAGCCAGCGCAACGCCCATCGACAAGAGCTGACCGACATCATCATTGGTGTATTCTCGCGGCTTACCGCCGCGCAGGCGGTGGAGCGCTTGGATCAGGCGCAGATCGCCAACGCGCGCCTCAACACCATGCAGGAGTTTTGGGATCACGAGCAGCTCAAGGCGCGCAATCGGTGG
Source organism: Binatia bacterium (assembly GCA_041625275.1). Classification (GTDB taxonomy): domain Bacteria; phylum Desulfobacterota; class Binatia; order UBA9968; family UBA9968; genus JBFJNS01. The sequence goes on from JBFJTQ010000239.1 coordinate 2,338, forward strand.
CGAGAGATTAACTCGCCGAACGGTCCCATCCAAGCGCTACTGCCGCCCATGACCGTGGAGGGTGTCGAACCTCGAATGGATGCAGTCCCTTCTGTGGGGCAGCATACCCGCGCGATTCTAGGGGAACTGGGGTTCGACGAAGAGTTCGTGGCCCGCCTTGCCCGCGAAAATGCGATCTGATGAGCAGCATCCCAGCTCGTAGCCTCGGCTTTGCGCCATTGCGAGAATGTGGAAGCGCTGGCTGCGAGCGTAGCAATGGGTAATCCCTTCGACCTTGCCAGCCAATAAGAAAAGCCGCCGAAACAGCTTCGGCGGCTTTTTCCCAAGTTTGACAGGCTATTCCGACACTCTTCTATGGTTCGAAGCCAGCCAGATCATGAAGCGGCATCGTGTTCGCCCGCACTTGCACAGGAAAATTGAGCCTGAGCTCCAGCGCTTCGAGCCGCGCTGCCACCGACTCGAAATAAGTTTGCCTTGCTTTCAGCTCGGCGGATTCTTTTTCCAGAGCTATGATCCGGGCCTCTTTCTCTTTCAGCTCGGCGGTCCGTTTCTCCAGCGCCTGGACGGCGATCATCAGAATCCCCGCCATATTGCCCGAGTTGATTGTTGTGGGCGTGCCAATTGTCCCAACGCCGTCCTGGCCAAAGGCGGCAAAAAAATCCTGCGCCATCGGACCATAATGACGGAACGTTCTGGGGTCTTGGCCAATATAATTCCAACTCGTAACGCTGAGATCACGAGTCTTTCTCAGTACTTCTTCCCCATCCACCACCCGGAAATTTTCTTTTTTCGTAGCATCGGAGCTAAAAGAATAAGGAACCTGGCCTTCGATTAGAATTATGGAGGTGTTACCCAGGCGAATCTTATTGCTCATATTCACGATGGCATTGGCTCCAATCGCCGTTGCATTCGTTAGATTAGCAGCCGAAACATCAGCTCCAGCACCTATCGCAGTATTGCTGCTTCCAGTCTCGTTCTTGTCCAGAGCATCGGCCCCGACTGCTGTGTTGCGGCTGCCCGTTGTATTAAACCACAACGCCCTAACACCACTCGCCGTGTTGTCATCGCCGGTGGTATTACCAAGCAACGCATTCGCACCAGTCGCCGTATTGTTTTTGCCGTCCTTGTTAGCATACAACGCATACCCACCAGTCGCCGTGTTGTGGTCTCCTATTGTATTAGCACGCAACGCATTCTCCCCACTGGCCGTGTTGCTGATGCCCGTGGTGTTGCTGGAGAGCGCAGAGACTCCGATGGCGGTCCGGCTACCGGCTATCATGACGTTCGGCAGGGAGATATTCGGCGTGGCCCCGCCGCTAGAAGTTAATGGAGCCGAGGCCGTGACCGCCGTCACTGCGCCAGCACCTGCATCTGCGCCTGGCCCCCAGTTAGCGCCGTCGAACTTGAGCACCTGCCCGGTAGCGGGCGCACTGGTCGAGATGTTGACACCCCGAAGCCTCGCGACCGTCGTGGCGTTTTGACTGCCTGACACATCGCCGGCCAAAGCGCCCGTAAAGTTCGTAGCACTGGTAGCCGTCGCTGCGCTGCCACTGATGTTGATGCCGTAAGTCCCCGATAAGCGGGCGGCAGGAACCGTCCCGCTCGCGAGGTTGCTGGCATTGAGGCTTGTCAGCCCAGAACCACTGCCAGTAAAGCTGCCAGCGCCGATAGTGCCCGTCACGTTGAAGCTCTGGTTGAGGGAAAAAGTCGTGCCGGTAAGCGATAGGCCTGTCCCCGCGCTGTAGCTCGTGTCGCTGTCATTGGCGCATGCCCAGCTTGCGCCGCTCCACTTTGCCACCTGGTTGGCGCCGCACGCCTGCGGCAGTCGGTAGGAACCGGCGATGGACAGGCTCACATCCCCGCTCGTCCCCCCACCGGTTAAGCCCGTGCCGGCAATCACAGCCGAGATGTCGCCGGGGAAGCTCTGAAAAGGGGCAAAATTGATTGTGCCGTCGGCATTGATCGACAGTCCGGTCGCCGTCGGGCTCGCGCCGCCGGAGCCAAAAAAGAAACTCAACCGACCTGACGGAGCCGGCGTGTTGTTCCCCTCCGGCTCGGCTACCAGGCGGAACCTTTGATTCTCGGGGGCGCTGGTGAGACTGTTGAACGCCGAGGCCGAGAGCTCAAGACCGACCGAGTTGAACCCTGCGCCAGCCGTCGCTGCGTTGAGCGCATTCATGCTGACGTAACCGTTTTCAGACAGCGTCATCCTGGCGCGTCCGTCCGTGCCAAATTCCAATTTCGAATCTGCTTCATTCGCATCATGGTCCGATCCAATGTAGAGAGTGTTGGCTGTCGTGGTGCTTGGCCCGTCGGAACCTGCCGGTCCCTCTGGACCCTGTGGCCCTACTGGTCCTTGCGCCCCCTGGGGTCCAGGCTCGCCTTGCGGTCCCTGAGGCCCGGTTAGCCCAATTGGTCCGGTCGGACCTTGCGGTCCCTGGGGTCCGGTTGGACCCATTGCTCCCATTGCTCCCATTGCTCCAGTCTCGCCTTGAGGACCTTGTGGTCCTATGGGTCCGGTGGCTCCTTGCGGACCGATTGGCCCCTGTGGGCCTATCTCACCCTGCGGGCCTTGAGGGCCGGTGGCTCCGATGGCCGCCAACATGGTCCAGCACGGATCCGATCCCCCACCGCATGTGTTCGGTGTGCCTGGCTTCTGGTTAATGTGAGCCTCGACCGCGAGCCAAGTCTGGCCTTCGTAGGTAACAACATATGTCGGATCGTACGGTGTGCCAGCGTTCCACGGTCCTGCGAATGTGATTCCAACGGGTCCCTGCGCTCCCGCCGGTCCCTGTGGCCCCTGAATACCTTGAGGTCCCTGCAACCCCTGCAGCCCGGTTAAGCCGATCGGACCCTGGGGACCAGTATCCCCTTGCGGCCCCTGAGGCCCGGTTGGACCCATCGGTCCCATTGCTCCAGTCTCGCCCTGAAAACCTTGTGGTCCTATGGGTCCGGTGGCTCCTTG
>JBFJTQ010000240.1:0-5297 GCA_041625275.1 Binatia bacterium
CAGACGAAATAAACCACAATCAGCGCTGACCAAATGGCGAGGGCGGATGCACGATATTCCGAAGGTGACGGTGGGGATAGGGTCACGAAGGGTACTTCAAAAGTGCTATCTTAGAGAAATAGCTTCTAATACGCACCATCTCTAACACCTCGAGGACGGTGAGACAAGATTCAGCCTGGATTCTCCAATGGCAAGTTCAGTGAGGGGCCCGGGGTCGTCTTTCTTGTCGAAGACAATGGTCTCCTGCCTTTAAGCGGACGACAATGGCTGGTGCGTGGAGAAAGACCTTCAAAGCGGGGGCCATGACTTGCCAACGGGCAATAACGACTGTGCGCCTGCACGCTTGGGCGTCTTCTTCACTCCAGGCTCGCTTCAGGCTCGCAACACACCTGTGCAACCGCGGAATGCGGGTTGAACGCAGATCATGAGACCCAGGGTGCCGGGTTGATACAATCGGCGGCGAAATGCCTCCGCAAAAAACGTTCGAGGCCTCTGTGCCTGAATACTCATCTTGCCGTCAGCTTCACGACGCCTTCAGGCTTCTCTGTCGTCTTGGACCCGGTTCGCATCAAGGAGGTTCGGCGTCACCTGGCTCCGCCCCAACTCACGCGCCATGCGGAGACCAGCTGACTTCAAAGCCGCTTTTCCCGCACTCGCTCTTGAACAGAGAGTAGATCTCCGCGTCTTCATCGTCGTATTCGATCTGGTCGCCGCCGAGTTTGACGCTCCTGGCCAGCTTGTCTTCCTCGGGCGCGGTGGAGAATTTACGGCTTCCCCAGCGCAGGGCAAGATAACGGGCCGGTTCCTTCCCCGTGTTAAAGTGCTGATGGAACCAGCGATCCGGCGGCACCAATATACTCCCTGGCTGCCAATCGAATTTCACTTTCTGGCCCCCCTCGGGCCAGAGCAAGGAATAGCCGTGGCCGCTGAGGATAATCACATGGGCCCCCGGTCCATGGCGATGGGCCTTCTTATATGTTCCGGCAGGGAACTCCGAGATATGAGCGGTCAAGGTATTGTTGGCGATCTCGAACAGGATCGTGGCACCCCCGGCTCCGCGTTCGCGCCACTCAATAAGCTTGAAATGATAAACATCCGCGACAAAGTTCGTGTCCCAGATCCGGCCGGGGTATGCCGTCCCTTTGCCGGAAAAATAGTCCTCCTCGCCGCTGAAGCGGTCGGCGAAGACAAAATCGTTTTTGAAGATGAAATCGTAATTATGAAACAAATTGATGATCAAAGGCATGGTGGTTACGGCCACGAAGCGGGCTGCTTTGTCCCCTGACCCGTTGAAGTGCTGATACCAGGCGTTCAGCGGCGGGGACAGCAGGCTCCCTTCCTGCCATTCGAAAGTTTGCTTCTTCTTTTCGTTTGTCCAGACCGTCGTAGCGCCATGGCCGCTCACCACAAAGATCAGCTCTTCGAAAATATGTCGCTGCGGCCTGAGGCTCTTGCCCGGCGGGATCTCGCAAATGTAAGCATTGTTTGTCTGTCCCACAGTCGCTTCGCCTTTGAGAATGGTGCCGTCCAGGTCAAGGTACACACCGTAACCGCCCATGCGCTCCCAAGGTTTAAGGGGTAAGGTCTTCATGTCGCGCACGCCGATGCCCGATAGGGTGTCGATATTTTCCTCCCCCACAAACTTCTGATACGAAGTGGGGCTGCCAAGCGCGGGAATGGACTGACTGATCGAAGAAACCACGGTTCACCTCCTGATTGAAGTTGTTCGTCCATAGGCATTGCGACCCTCGGGGCTTTCTACGGGGGGCGGTCGCGGATTTTTAGAGGCAAGCTGCGCCGATAATTCGCGGCTCCGATGATCACGGCCGATTACCGATCGACTGATTTCGTTCAAGGTCAGCATGACGTTGACAGACGCGATGGCTCAGTGTTATTCGCCTATAACATCCGCACGTTACCGTTACCAGCAAAAAACGCGTACCAGCCATGCTTTGGCCAAAGCTGCCGTATGCATGGCAAATTGAAGGAGTCCAAACATGCGACAGCCGCAAGGGGAAGGGGCGCTGGCGACCGATGACCAAGAGAGGCGAATATGAGTCTAAGATTGGAAGGCATTCTCAGCGCTAACGTCACCCCATTCAAAAGTAACTACGATCTCGACGAGGGCGGCTTGCGCCGGCTGATCCGCTTCCAGGCGAAGCCCGATGGCATCAACGCCGTTGTCTGTAACGCAGGGGCCGGCGAGGGCGCGACGCTGACCCGCGAGGAGCGCGTCCGCATTATCGAAATCATCGGCCAGGAGATTCGCAGGAATCAATGTATCATTGCCGGCATCGAAGCGCTGTCAACACGGGAGGCGATTCAGCAAGCGGGCGACGCTAAAGAGGCGGGTGCGGCTGCGATCATGCTGGCCCCGCCCCATGTGTATGACTGGAGTGCCAGTGCGAATCCCGAGTTTGCGCTGCAGTACTTTCATGACATCGCAAAAGCGGTGGACATCCCCATCACCATCTTTCATTATCCCGCATCCACGGCATCAGGTTATTCAGCGGATACTGCCGTGCGAATAGCTCGCGAAGTGGATACCGTTGTCGCCGTCAAGGTCGCCAGCGGGGCCAATATTCGCCGTTATGAGCAGGTGCTGCGCGGCATGCGGGCTCTGCCGCGGCACGTCTCCGTTTTCGCGACCTCCTCACTCTTTCAACATTTCGTGACCGGGGCCGACGGCGCGCTGACCGGGTTTGCGAACTTTGCGCCGGAGTTCTGTGTCGACCTCTTCGACGCGGTCAAGAAGGGGAATCTCGCCGACGCCGCCAAGCTACACGAGATCAACTGGGCGCTCGAAGCCGCAGTCTACAAAGCACCGAACGTTTACAAACACAGCCGGTACAAGGTGGCGGCCTGTTTTGCCGGTCTGATGGACAATATGATCGTGCGGCCGCCGCAGGTCCCGGTTCCCGAGGGGGACATCAAGGCCATTCACGATGCCATGGAAGAGCTCGGCATGCTTAAGCAAAAGTAACAACGCACGCACCGATGGGGGGAAATACGGCGCCGTTGGGCTTATCTTCTCAATCCGTTTGAAGATCCAGGGGATCGTAATCATTCCTCCGGTAGGTGAGAGATCGTACTCGGGCACGCGCTCTTTTGAGACGGCGACATTCCAGTTCCTTCGAGCGATGATCTGAAATCTTGGCGGGATTTTCGACGAGGAACAAGAAGGCCTGGGCCATCTGGAATTGGCATGGAAATTATCGTATTCTTTAATAATCTTATCTTTCGCTGGCATTCATTTCGTTAATGCCGCAAATTTTTCAGAAAAGAGGGGGGAGAATGTTTACTGATAAGATTGAACTCAAGGATTTCGACAAGATGGACCCGGAGTACAAGGAATTGCTAGGCCGCGTCCTGACAATTCAGGCCGACTGCGAGATTGGCGGGCCGCATCTGTATGTCGAGAGGATGCTGCCGGCAGCACCGACGAAGCTCGATCAACTTATCGTGGCCCGTACGGCTGCGGAAGAGATCGATCACTACCGAAAAATTGCGCATGTGGCGGGCGATATCGGCGTTGACGTTTCCTTTGTGCTCAGCCAGCCGAATGAAAAGCGATATGTCGATGCGTTCCGCGGGGTCATCACGACCTGGGAGGACGCCGCCGTGTTCGGATTGCTCATTGACCGGGTCGGCCGTTATCAACTGGAGGAGTTCTATGACTGCAGCTATCTGCCGCTGCAGAGAATTCTCCCCGATATCGTGAATGAAGAGCTCGGTCATATTGAGTACGGTCACAATAAGACGCTGGAGCTCATTGTGAGCGGCGACGAAGGAAAGGAAAAAGCCCAGAAAGCGGTCGATTTCTGGTACGTCAGAGCGCTGGACATGTTCGGCCGAACCGGTTCCAACCGGGCTGAGCGCTATCGTTACTGGGGGCTTAAACGGCGAGCCAACGAGCAGGCGCGGCAAGAGTACATCGATGAGGTCAACCCGATCCTGAAGCAGATGGGGTTGAAGATTCCCGACCCGCTCAAGGGCCGTAATTACCTGTAGTGCAGCGAGGAGGACTTATGCCAGAAGCAGCAGCGAACACCGAGAAACTCGATCAGCACCTGCAGGAGGTCGTACAGGCATTACACGGAGCCGTTAAACGGGGCATTACCGATCCTAATGTTGCCGACCAGGCGATCCACGATTGCAAGGAGATTTTGGATGTGATCATGGAGGGTAAAGTTTCCGAGTGGATCGAGTAAGCGGCGATCCAATAAGACCCGTCCTCGTTTCTGGAAGGACGGGCTGGGCGCGCAGGGTTTTGGTCGCAACAGAGGCGAGTCCGTTTTGGGGCTCGCCTCTTTAGTTTTCCCGCGATTGAATCGACCGGTTTTTATTTGCTCTTGTAGAGCTTGTCAATATAGCCGCTGTCGTCGAGTTCTTTGATGAAGCGCATGTCGACGAAATCTTCCGGTTTGACCGACTTCGCCTTTGGATCGTTCTTCAATGGTTCGAGAATGGTCCTAATCCCTTCCACGGTCGGATATTGCTTTGCCGGCAGCTTGTTCTCCGCGATGGCGCCCCCGTATGTGCGTTCGAGAATATCTTTCTCCTTCAGACCCAGATACTTTGCAAGCACGCGAAGCCCCGTTTCACGATCCGTCTTGAAACGATGGACGGCGTCGACTTGCGATCTGATGTACTTTCTCACGATATCCGGATGTTCCCGGATGAATTTGCGCGTTGTTGCCACGCCGGTAGCTTGATAGGCTAACCCGAGTTCGGCGACGTCCGCGAGAATGTTGAAGCCGCGCTTTTGCGCCATGTACATCGCAGGTGGTGCCAGCACCGTAGCCTGCACGCGGTTGGCTTCCATCGCCGCTAGCCTGTCCGGGAGGGCGCCCACTTGCAAAATAGCGACGTCTTTTACGGGCGTCAGCCCGATTCTTTGCAAGGCATAGCGGACAATGAAATCGGACGCGGACCCGAATCGGCTTATGGCCACGGAACCGCCCTTGAGCTGCGCCGCGCTCTTTACTTCAGGACGACTCAACAGCCAGTAATCCAGGGTCGTGACCCCGCCCGCTATCATTACGGCATCGGAGCCGCTAAGGACGGCATTCACAATGCCGGGGCCTGCAGTCTGTGCAATGGGTGTCTCCCCGGCAATCAGCGCCATCGTTGCCAGGGTACCCCCGCTAAAATAAATCAATTGCACGTCCAGACCATTCCTGGCAAAAATACCCGTGTCTTTGGCGATCCAGGCAATCACATTATCCGAGTTGATGCCGACGTAACCGACATTCAGTTTGGTCGGCTGCGCTGGGACATTCGCAGAGAGCAAAACC
>JBFJTQ010000241.1:0-5287 GCA_041625275.1 Binatia bacterium
AGACATCGATTTAGCCTTTGCACATCGCTCGGAGGCTCGACTCCGGGCCGAAATTTCTCACGGCCGGCGCCATCAAACCCTCTGGCTGAGTCACGCAAGGTCGGGGCTCAGCCACGACCCTCCTAACCCTTTGTTTTGTCAATGCTTTTGCAAAGAAAAAAACCCGGCATGCCGGTGGGCGGCACGGGTTAACTTTTTACCGTAGCGCTCGTCTAATAAAAGTAAGAGCGGCACTGAGAAACCAGGCCATAGGTAGGGTACGAAAATCCAAACTCTGGCAAAACAGATCTCTCCCGAAGGTCTTCGTGACGAAGAATTGGTGGCATTGTGCCAGAAGGGGGAAACCAAGTTTTTCGAGGTCCTCGTCCGCCGCTACATGGAGAAGGCCTTTCGGATTGCGATGGACTTTACCCATAACGCCGAGGAAGCTAAGGACTTGTCCCAAGACGCTTTTTTGCGAGCCTTCTCGCGTATAAAACAATTTGATGGCCGTTCGAGTTTTTATACTTGGTTCTACCGTCTGGTGGTCAATATTTGCCTCGATCATACCCGGCGTAAGGGAAAAATCTTCTGGGAAAGAATCGAAGACGAAACGGAGGGTACATTAACGAGAACCGAGCTTACGGATAACGTATCTCGACCAGACGAGCAAGCGATTGCCGGGGAAACCAAACGCCGGGTGGATCAAACACTGGAAGCCATGCCGAATAAACAGCGCACGGCGTTTATATTGCGAAACCATCAGGGGCTCTCGATCGCGGACATCGCGAAGGTCTTGAAAACCACGGAGGGGACGGTTCGAGTCTATTTGCATCGTGCCGTGGCGGCACTGCGTCAGAGTTTAATGGAGTTTGTTTAGGGGGAATAGCGATGAAAGCACATTCCGGCATGCTAGAAACCGCCTGCAGAGAGTTCGAAGAAGATCTGGTGATATACTATTACGGAGACGGTTTCGAAGCGGAGCGACAGCGGGTCGAAAAGCATTTGCAGGGCTGCTTTCGCTGTCAACGATTCTTGGACGATTTGCGCAAGTTACTTCCTCAAATGGCGCAGCAGAAGGAGTTTCCCCAGGAGTTTTGGGCGAAGTACTACGACGAGATGATGGGAAAGATCAATGCATACGAGGAAAGGCGCTCTTGGTGGCGTGAATTCCTGACGCCCATGCGGTTATGGATGGTGCCAGCCTTTGGAACCGCGGCGGTGGCCATTATGGCGTTTGCCCTGGTTCTAGGTAAAGGCGCTACGAACTCCCATTCTGACCGACCGGTGGAAAAGATCCCGGCAGAAATTATGGCCGATGTAAACCAGCTGGAGTTTTTCAAGTCGATGGATATGCTGGAATCCTTGCGTCTTCTCGAATCCCTCGATCGAACCAATTCGGATGCGAAAAGGAGCTAAACAAGAAAGGAGTCGCGTCCGACTTATAGATCATGGTATGCAACAAATCATGGTGGCTGACTGGTCGCCGAAACGAGGCAATCGATCAATGTTCACGCACAGGCTAATCGCTTTTGTATTTTGCCTCCTCCTGCTCCTCCTTCCCGTAAGCGGTTGGGCGTTGGATGGCGGAGACAGTTGGCGCAATCTAAATCCAAAGGAAAAGGAAAACGTGCTGCGCAATTACCAGCGTTGGCAGCATCTGTCGCCCCGCGATAAAGAATATTTGCGTGAGGAATGGAACCGCTGGCAAAGCCTTCCGCAGGATCGCCGCGACCGGCTCCGCCGCCGCTATGATGAGTTGCACGAATCATCGCCCCGACGGTAGCGCGGTGGGTGCGGCCGCCCTGGCGGCTGCAAGACTCGCCGTTCGCAAGTTCTAGCCAACGACTCAATCATTCTCCACTTGACCTGACTCTGCTTTCTCCCATCCCTGCACTAACACACGTATCTCTCACCCGTCTAAACGAGCAAACGGAGGAGGATACCATGAGAACTGTGGCACTAATTGTTATTTTGTCTATCGGCGTTGTCTATGTGGCCGGTTGTCACTGGCACCACCGCCATCATCGTCACAACTATGCCGCCGGATATTACTCGCGGTAATACCTTTCAGAGTTATGGCGCTAGTGTTCTGGAACCAAAGTTCGCTGTATAAATTCGTCGTCATTTCGTCCGAAAATCTCCCCTTCCCCTCTTTGCCAAAGAGGGGTTAAGATGCCAGAGAGAAAATTCCCCCTTTGAGAAAGGGGAAAAAAAGGATTTGAATTCGATTCGAGTCGCAACCATCATTTGCATTTTTTCAACGAACTTCAGCTACACTACACTTAGGAACAAAGCTAAAGTACCTCCCATGGATGCTTGGGTCGCGGGCGCGTTTGGCCGGTTCCAGCGAAGCTGAATTTTGGCGCCGGGCGAATGTGCCGCTAGACTTAAGGACGCCATGATCTTAACGCGCAGGGTCGGTGTCGCGGTCATGTCCTAGCGCGAATTCCCCACGTCTTGTAGACAGCGGGAGGCGAGCTCTCCAGAGCGAGGCAATGGGCCTGTGCCTTGTAGCAGGCCGCAGAATTGATTAGTGGAGCGAACGCCTGCGAAGAAAGGCAAACACACAGCCGAGCACCAAAGGCACATTGAAACTGTTCGTTCCTATGCCTCGCTCTTTCGGGCTCCCCTCCCGACCAACACGGTGTCATCAAGTCTTCGTCAACGCTGTTTGGCTCTGAGGAAATCCCATGGCCAACAAACATCCTTTTTAGCCCCTTGCGGATTTCACCTCATGATTCGAGCCGCATCGGTGGGTGGGCGTGGCAAAATTGCCAAACCCCGCAAGTCCGCAATTGTTCCTATCGTCAAGTGAAAGCACCTTAGACCCTATCGAAGATACCCCGAGAGTTCGCGCCTGGAACCAAAGCTTTTCAAAACCGTCCGCGCTACTTCCAGCCAAACCCTGGGTCCTTTTTCGCGAAGTTGAAAAAAGCTTATTTGAATTTCCAATTCCTAAAAATTGAGAAGGGCCGGTCGCTTGTTTTTGCTTGCAAAAACCTGCGCCTGGGCCTTGGTATGTTGATTGCAGAACCAGCAGATCAAAATCATCCTTTGACTCTTGTAAAGACGTGAAATTAGGTCGGGAGAGCTTGTACGCCATTGAAGGCCTCTGTGTCTTGGCCGGCAAACCGGTGGGCACCGTCATGCTATTGCGCGATATTGCCAAGGCGCGCCGGGTTCCCCAGAGTTTTCTAGCAAAGATTTTTCAGAAACTTAACAGGGCAGGGATTGTCAGCTCGTCGCGAGGCGCCGTTCGTGGCTATGCGCTCAGTCAAAGACCTAAGGACATAAGAGTGAAGGAAATATTCCTGGCCGTTGAAGGACAGGATCTTTTCGATCGCTGTATCTTCTGGAGTGATCGTTGCGCCGATACCGACCCATGTCCTATGCATTTTCGCTGGAAGAAGGTAAAAGAGCAGGTCGTCGAAGACTTGATGCAACGAACGACTCTGGCCGAGCTTTCCAGGGGCTTGGCCAAATAAGCCCGGGCAACCATGCGCGCGCGGACAACACCGAATGGAATCGTCGACTATGCTGATTCGGGCAGCGGTTCCCGAGAACCATTATCATAAGGAACTGATCGCCTGTCAGGTTGCCTGCCCCGTGCACACCGATGCACGCGGCTATGTGCGTGCGATCGCGGCCGGCGATTTCGAAAGGGCGTATCTTATCGCCCGCGGTCCCAATCCATTCGCTTCGATCTGCGGCAGAATCTGCGGTGCGCCATGTGAAGTTTCCTGCCGGAGGGGGAAAATTCCCCGTACGGATGACGACGGCGCATTTGTCGCCGTGGATCGACCGATCGCCATTCGCGCTCTCAAGCGATTCGTATGCGAAATGTACGGCGCCGAAGCGCAACCAGCCCAGCGAATTCTGGATGCGCTCCGACAGCACCTGCCGAGCGTGGCCGCCGATGCGGAGGAAATGGCGTCCTTGCTGAAAGATACCGTACAAGGCAGGTTCGTGCCCGCGAAAGGCGAGCCCGTGGCCATCATTGGTTCGGGCCCCGCTGGACTAAGCGCCGCACATGACCTGGCGCTTCTCGGTTTCAAACCGGTAGTTTTCGAAATCGAGCCGCTAGCGGCCGGCATGCTCGCGGTAGGCGTGCCCGAATATCGCCTCCCGCGCGAATTGATACGCAGGGAGATCGCCGTCATCGAAGCCCTGGGCGCGGAAATCCGCTGCCGTACAAAAGTCGGTCAAGACATTTCATTCCGCACGCTGAGAGAAGAGTTCTCCGCTGTGATCATTGCCGTCGGAGCGAAGAGATCCAGAACTCTGGGTCTTCCGGGCGAGGCCGGTCCCGGCGTGTACGGCGGCGTGGATTTCTTGCGCGCCGTGGCCCTGGGCGAAGAACTGCCGCTGGGCTCAGACGTGGTCGTCATAGGCGGCGGTAATGTGGCTTACGACGTCGCCCGTACCGTAGTGCGCCAAGCCGCGTACGATGCAGCTCGTACCGCAGCGCGCCTTCCCGGCACCCGGCGGGTTCGCCTGGCGTCGCTTGAAACGCTCGAAGAAATGCCGGCCGACACGTTGGAAATTGTCGAAGGCGATGAGGAAGGGATTGAGCGCGTCTCAGGCTGGGGACCGGTGGCCATCCAGCGGGGAAACCATGGCGAGGTTGTGGGTCTGGAAATCAAACGATGCCTGCGTGTGTACGATGACGAGCGCCGTTTTTCACCGCAATTTGAAGAAACCAACCGGCAGGTGATCGAATGTGATACGGTCTTGATCGCTGCGGGACAGGCACCGGACCTGTCTTTTCTTGAGGATGGAGGCGCCGATGTCGAGCAGTTCCGCCCGGGCTGGCCCAGGGTCGATGGGGCGACACTGAACACTTCCGCCAAGGGCGTCTTTGTTGCCGGAGACCTGGCGCATGGGACACGGCTCATGATCGACGCCGTCGCATCCGGAAAAAAGGCTGCCCGTTCTGTTTATCACTATGTCACGGGGCGGTTGCTTCATCCCGAAACCCTCATGAGTTTCGTACGGCTCGACGCGTATAAGCGTGAGCGCGGTTATGAACGGCTTCGCCGCGTCGAGCTTCCCGCCTTGAAGCCGGAGGAGCGACTGAGAGATCCAAAAGCCGTGGTCGAAAAACGGCTTTCAACAGAGGAGGCGCTGGTTGAGGCCTCGCGCTGCCTCGATTGCGGGGTGACTCCCGTTTTCGACGGCAGCCGCTGCATCCTCTGCGGCGGCTGCGTTGATGTCTGTCCGACCCTTTGCCTCAAGATCGTCCCTCTCTCCTTCCTGAACCCCGAAGGGGAAATCCGGGAGTTCATTCACTCTCAACTGGGCGATG
>JBFJTQ010000242.1:0-5273 GCA_041625275.1 Binatia bacterium
CTTGCTCGAAGGCGTGCCGGGTTTGGGTAAGACCCTGCTTGTGAAATCGCTAAGCCATGCCCTCGGCATATCCTTTAAACGCATTCAGTTTACGCCTGATCTCATGCCCTCCGACATTGTCGGCACACAGGTTTTGGCAGAGAGTAACGGGCGCAGGGAGTTCCAGTTCAAAAAAGGGCCGATTTTTGCTCATGTCGTGCTCGCCGATGAAATCAATCGCGCCACACCGAAGACCCAATCCGCAGTACTGGAAGCCATGGAAGAAAAACAGGTGACTGTTTTTGGCGAATCCCATCCCCTCGAATCGCCGTTCATGGTCTTGGCCACCCAGAACCCGATCGAGCTCGAAGGAACTTATCCTTTGCCTGAAGCACAGCTCGATCGATTTTTTTTCAAGCTTCTGGTTCTGCCGCCGACGCCACCAGAGTTAGCGGAGATCCTAAAACGGACCACCGGAGCGGAGATGGCGCAGATCGACAAAGTTCTCCCCGCTAATGCCAGCCAAGTGATTAATGAGATGAAACAACTGTTGCGTCAGGTATTGATTGCGCCGCCCATCGAAGACTATGTCGTTCGCCTAGTCCACGCGACGCAGCCCCAGGCACAGAGTGGCGCTGTTACTGCGCCGTCTGCGGTCAAGCAGTATCTCCGGTTTGGCGCCAGCCCGCGCGGCGCTCAGTCCGTTATTCTGGGCGCGAAAGGTTTTGCGCTCGCCGAGGGAAGGGTGCATGTGAGTTATGAGGACGTGGAAAAAATGCTCTACCCGGCGTTGCGCCACAGGCTTATCCTCAACTTTCAAGCGGAAGCGGAAAACGTGACTTCGGATCAGATCATCGCCGAGGTCATCAAGCAGGTGACTCGCAGTTAGCCTCCGTCTGCACGAAGAGTCCTGGCAGTCACTATTTGATCTTATTCTTTATCGGCGGAATCGATTTAAGATAATCGGCAATCGCCAAGGCGTCTTTCGGGGTCATGTTTTTGTAGCCGTGAGATGTCCCCTCTATCACTTCCTGCATCAACCCTTGAACATTGTCCAAATCGGGCTTTATCCCGGTAAGCAAAAGGTCGGCGATGTCTTCTCGGCGCCATTCCCCGATACCGGTTTCCTTGTCGGGTGTGATGTTGGAAACCTCCTTGCCCAAGGGTCCGATCTTGGCGCTAGCGCCAGCGAGATAGAGAGTGCGGTTCGGCACTCCAATGAAATTTCTCGGCGTGTGGCAATCGCCGCAGATGGCCACGTGATCGGTCAAGTACCGTCCCCGCTCCATGCCGCTCTGCGGAGCTTTTACTGGCGGTTGCGAAAAGCGAGCGAAAAACTTTAGCCAGAGCGGTACTCCGATACTGCGGGTGAACGGCACCCAAGTGCTCAGATCTGGGGTGACTCGCTTCACGGGTTTGAGAGTTCGCAGGTAGGCGATCAAGGCGGTTACATCCTCCTGTGCCATACCCGAATAGGCCTCGTACGGCATCACGGGAAGCATGATGCTGCCGTCGCGGCGCATGCCTTTTACCAAAGCATCACGAAGCTGTTGATCTGTCCATTCGCCCAATCCCGTCTCTTTGTCTTGTGTCATATTCGTGCTGTAGACTGTACCGAAGGGAATGGGAAACGGTCGAGCGCCCGCGTGCGGTTCGTCCTTTGGTTTCGTGTGGCAGGCGCAGCCGCCTGCCAGAGCAAAAATATATTGGCCTTTACTGACCAGGTCTTTTTTTTCCTCTTGAGCGTGGGCAGTGCTAAGATACAGGCACAAGCCCAAAAGCAACGGAATAATCAATCTCATTGTCGTCATTTGTCCCCCGTGCCCATCTTCTATCGGATCGTACTCTCCTTGATTCTCTTATCTAGATACTTGAGGGTCCCGTAAAAAACTTGATTTATCGGCGCGTCTGTACCGATTTCGTTCAGTGTTTTCAGTACGATGCCGTTAAAGGCCTCATATTCAAGGGGTTTGCCGGCCTCCAAATCCTGGAGCATGGACGGTTTGAAGTCTCCGAGAGTCCTCGAAAAGGCCAGTGTTTCGTCGATCACTGCGGGCTCGAGCGAGAAGCCTTGCGTTTTGGCCGCGGCCAGAACCTCCGTCATACAGGCGACAGCGAGTTTCGTAAGAGACTCGGATTCTACGATCTCCCTGACCGTTGTTCGCGTGAGACAAGCGATGGCACAAAATGCGGCATTCCAAACAAGCTTGCGCCACATGGCCCGGCGAATATCAGTGCTCATTTCACACGGGATCTTGGCAGACGCGAGCGTTTGTTCTACGGCTTTGGTCCGTTCGCCCACGCTGCCGCCCAACTCGCCAAACACAATTCTGCCGCCTGTGGCGTGCTCAATCGTTCCAGGCTGCAAGACCCGTGATCCGATATAAACCACCCCCGCCAAAGCACCGCTGGTGGGGCAGCAGCGGGCGATTTTATCGGGATTGTCGATGCCGTTTTGCAGCGACAAAATCGTCGTGTCCGCTCTGATCAGCGGCGCCAGGCTGTTGGCCACGCGTTCCGTGTCATAGGACTTCACGCAAAAAAGAACTAGATCAGCGGAGCCGGCGTCACGTGGAGAAGTAGTGAAGGTCGCGTTGCGCACATGGAAATCACCCTGGAAGCTTCGAATTCCCAGACCGTGGCGTTGCATCGTTTCCAGATGAGCCCCTCGGGCGATAAAGCTGACCTCATTGCCGGCAAGAGCGAGTTTGGCGCCAAAGTAGCCGCCGACCGCGCCGGCCCCCATGACGGCGATACGCATGTGTCTCCTTAAATGATTTTTTTGAATTGATTCTTGAGTCTCACTGATATCAATTTCACCCCCAGTTCTCCACCCCTTTGGGGCCGTTTAATCTTTTGCGGAGGATATGCTATGAAAAGGACGCTGTGGAAAAAATTGATCCCCAACAGGATCATCTGAAACTCTGGCAATTCGGCGTCGGACGCGAAGTGGAATTTCGGGGCAAGTCCTACAAGGTTCTACGCCGCACGACCCTCGCCTCGGGAGAACCCGCCTTGGTGCTCCAAGCGGAGGGGGAGCAATTCGTCATTGGGGCGACCGCTTTTTTGGCTGATGCCAAGGCGCCCCGCTGAACAGCCGTGCAGTCAGATAGTAATCTCGTTTTGCGGACTGCGTGCAGGGCTGAGGCTTGTTTCGCGAAGGAAACCTGCTTCCAAAGGTGAGGCCGTGCTGTTAGGAAAAAGTGTTTCCTAACGGGAATCGACGGAACTTAGATGTCGAAAAAATTACATATTAGTCTGGCTTGTTGGGATTACGATCGTACCCGGGCTCTACAAGAGGGAAGCGTCGAAGTCGAGGGCGTGGATCTGAACTACCTCCCGTTACGAGTGGAGGAGACCTTCTGGCGCATGCTTCGGTACCAAGAATTTGACGCCTGTGAGCTTTCCATGGGTTCCTACCTGATCGCGAGGGACAAAGGCACCCCCCCGTTGGTCGCCATTCCTGTGTTTCCATCGCGTGCCTTCCGCCACTCATCCATCTTCATCAACACGGGCTCGGGTATTGAGGAACCCAAAGATCTTATAGGGAAACGGGTAGGGGTCCCCGAATACCAGATGACGATGGCGATCTGGGTGCGGGGAATTCTGCAACACGAGTACGGGGTCCACCCTGAGAAGATGAAGTGGTTCATCGGAGGCCAGGAGGAGCCGGGACGCATTAGTAAGGTCAGCCACGATTTGCCGCCCAGCATTGACATTCGCTCGATTGGAACTGACCAGACGCTTTCGTCTATGCTGGAGAACGGAGAGA
Organism: Binatia bacterium; assembly: GCA_041625275.1. Classification (GTDB taxonomy): domain Bacteria; phylum Desulfobacterota; class Binatia; order UBA9968; family UBA9968; genus JBFJNS01. The sequence goes on from JBFJTQ010000242.1 coordinate 3,752, forward strand.
TCGATGCCTTGATGTCAGCCAATCTGCCCTTGCCTTTCGTGCGGCGATCTCCCAAAGTGCGTCGGTTGATCCCCAATTTCCGTGAAGTGGAGAGGGAGTACTACCAACGGACCAAGATTTTTCCTATTATGCACTGCGTGGCGCTAAGAGGAGACGTGTACCAGAATTACCCGTGGGTGGCGCAGAGTCTTTACAAAGCCCTCTGCGAGGCCAAGACGGAATGCCAGGAGGCCATGTATGAGTTTTCCGCACTCAAATATATGCTCGCCTGGTCCATAGCGGAAATGGAAGAGGAAATGGAGATCTTCGGCGACGATCTCTGGCCCTACGGTTTGGAGGCAAACCGGCGCGGCCTGGAAATCCTCGTTCGTTATGCCCATGAACAAGGGCTGATCAAGCATAAGATCGATGTAAAAGACCTTTTCGCCCCCAATACCCTGGAGGATTTCAAGATCTAGTCAAAAGTCCAGTTCGTTGAAATTCCAAGCTAGCGTAAGCGGTATGATCATTCCCTGACATGGGGCCCATCGTGAATTGCGATCGTGCTTAAGGAGTGAGGTCAGGAGAAGAATGGCTTCAGCTGCATCTAGAACCACATGGTTAACACGACTTAGAATTGAAGAATATTATTCTCTAGAGGAGGATTGAGAATGGCAGCAGAAGCAGCGAGGAGCCTGAGGGCAATGCTCGAGGCATTGAAGAAGGAAGGTCTAGTTTTGGAAACAGACCGGGAAATCAATCCGAAACTCGAAATAGCGGCTATCCAAAAACTGTTAGATGGGAGTCCGCCGATAGTTTTCAACAAAGTCAAAGGCTATCCCAATGCGCGGTTGGCAACCAATGTCATGGGTTCGGATAAGATCATCGCCAGGATGTTTGGGGCAAAGGACAGAAAAGAGTTGAAGTTCAAAATCCACGAGAGCATCCTGCAACCCCTTCCGCCCAAGATCGTTGATAAGGCGCCCTGTCAGGAAGTGGTCATCGACAAGAATGTCGATGTCTGGCCGGTTGTTCCCATGATCCAACATACGCCGACGGATCCGGGAAGAACTCTGGGGGGAGGCAAAACCGTAGCCTCGCCCAAACAGTTCTGGGGTGGGTGGCACATCAGCTACAACCGGATGAACTTCCGTGAGGATCTCGGGTGGAAGGACCACTCAACGTTTCAGATATCTCCTGGGTCCCACACCGATCAGATCATGACCAAATACTATAAGAAAGAACCGATACCCTTCACTATCAACATGGGGGTTCCGCCAGCTGCAACCATGGTGGCGGGATCAGGGTTCATGTATACCATTCTCCCAAGGGGCTGCGATGAGTTGGGGATTGCCGGCGCCATCCAGGGATTTCCGTTGGAAATGGTAAAATGCAAGACGATCGACGCCTATTCCATCGCAGAGGCAGAGTATGTTCTTGAAGGGTATTTGGATACAACTAAAAGGGTCTGGGAAAGCCCATTGGCCGAAAAAGACCAGAAGCAGGGAGTCTATCCTTTTCACCACGAATGGTCCGGCTATAA
>JBFJTQ010000243.1:0-5262 GCA_041625275.1 Binatia bacterium
CGTCTTTGTCGAATGCCATGGTACGCTCCCTCCGGGCTATTTCGCGTCAAACTAACTATAGCCTTCCGCGTAAGTCAAACAGCGTGCGTGTAAGGGGGCTCTCCTTGCAAAATCGTCGACCACTGTTTAAAGTTGGCGGTCAAGCGTCCGGATCGAACACTCGCCGATGCTATCCCGAGCAAAATTGAGAATCATCCTAAGGAGATCTATGGATACCTCTACGATCGTCATGATAGCGCTTGCCCTCGCCATGCTCGGCGTTGTGTATTGGAAGTCGCCCGGTGCGGCAAGTCAGGGATTGAACGCAACCGGTGCGCTTCTTCTTGAGATCACTCCGCGGATGGTCGCTGCTTTTATTATCGCCGGCCTCATTCAGGCTGTCATTCCCGAAGAAGTCATTGTCCGGTGGATGGGACAGGGATCCGGCATGCGGGGAATTTTTATCGGTGTGGTCCTGGGCAGCGTGACCCCCGGCGGCCCGATGATGCATTTTCCCATCGTCGCCTCCCTGTTCAAAGTCGGCGTAGGTGTGGGTCCGCTCGTCTCCTATCTGACCGCATGGTCGCTGCTGGGAGTGAATCGGGCGATCATGTGGGAGATTCCCTTTCTCGGCGTTAAAATCGTCGCCGTCCGGATCGCCGTGAGTCTGTTCTTCCCTTTTTTGGCGGGTTGGCTTTGCGAAATTATTTGGGCCAAATTGCACGCCTAGATGTCCGTGAATCGACGAGACTTTCTGCAGCTAGTGGGCAAAGCCTGGATCGCGACGCCGTTTTTCGCGGGCACGTGGGGATGTGCGCCCGCGGTAACGCGTGCGGATCCAAAAACCGGGTTGTCCCTGAACTGTGTCGCAGGTGATACGACTTCCGACCGGGCGTTAATCTGGGTACGAGCCGAGGCGGCAAGCCGAGTGTCAATTCACTATGGTACAGATCCTTCCCTGGGCCGCTATGTGGCGACCGAGCCGGTAGCCGTACAAAGCGCATCCGATAATACGGCCCATGTTGAAATCGAGCGACTCAAACCGGCGACCCGCTATTACTACCGCGCTGCGGTGGTGGGAAAGAAACCCGGCGCCATCGCCCGATTTGTCACTGCCCCGGCTGTGAATGATGATGCGCCTGTGAGGTTTTGTTTCAGCGGCGACAGCCGGGAAAGTTATCAGCCCTTTACCATCATGGACGCGATTCGGCTCCAACAACCGGATTTTTTTCTCCATCTGGGGGATACGATTTACGCCGACCGGGGAGGGGCGGCGAGGCGGCTGCCAGACTTCTGGGAGAAGTACCGCGCCAACCGGCAAGATGCGCCGACTCAGAGGCTGTTTTCCGAAACCGCCGTCTACGTTGTTTGGGATGATCACGAAGTGGCCGACAATTATATGCCCGGTCATCCGCTGGCGCCCGTTGGCAGAAGGGCCTTCTTTGACTACTGGCCAGTGCGGCGTCACGCGCAGGAGCCGGATCGCATCTATCGCTCGTTCCGGTGGGGCCGGGCCATGGAACTGTTTATCCTCGACACGCGCCAGTACCGTAACCCGAAAGAGGGGAGCATCCTTGGAAGTGAACAGAAACGTTGGCTGTTCGAGAAGCTTGGCGCTTCTACGGCTCGGTTCAAGATAATTGCGACCCCAGTGCCGCTTTACGGCGGCGGCCGCGACCGGTGGGACGGGTATCCTTTGGATCGGCTGGAGCTGCTGGATTGGGTGACGCGCAATCATATTTCCGGGTTGATCTGTATCAGCGCCGACCTCCACTATGCCGCCGTAAGCCGGGTTCCCAGGACCAACGGCGTCAAAGAGATTACGGTGGGCCCCATCGCCGCGCCGATGAACGTGCTGGCCAACGGCAATGCCAATAGATTCGAGTTCTTTTCCAACGAGACTTTCAACTACGGCATGATCACCATCGACCCGAAGGCATCGAGAGCGCACGCACAAGTGGAGATTCTAGACCAGGACAACCGGGTGATGTACAAGACGCGAATTGCCAGCGAAACCTGAGGCACGGCGCTGCTTCTAATCTAGGTGAGCCCGCAGTATTTCCTCGCGGGGCAGGTTGAGATCCACGGGCTTGGCGACTGGGCCTTGGACATCGAGGCCCGTGGGCCAGTAAATTTCGATCAGATTGCCGTCGGGATCGTGAAAATAGATCGAGATCGAGTGGCCGTGGGTTCGGATGCGGTCGATGGGAATCTTTCGTTGCTGCAATTCGCGGTGAAAATTCTTTAACTCATCAAGGTCCTCGACCCGAAACGAGATCTGCGAGATGATCCTTTGCTCCTGCGGACGCTCCGAAATGAGGAGCTCGTGGTGCTCTTCGTCGGGGCGCGAACTGAGAAAAAGACACTTGTCCTCTTTCGATTCCGCGGTGACCTGGAGCCCCAAGAGGTCGCGGTAAAATGGCAGCACCTTCTCGAGATCCTTGACTCGCAGGCCGAAATGGCCGAGGCGCGATACTTTGGGCATGTCAACCTCCGGGCTGAGTCTTTTTGCGGCGCTGCAGCGCTTCGGGATTGAGAGCGCGGGTGAGCTTGCCCTGCCTATAATCGAGGATGTTGGCCACCGCGTTTTCGGCGAAGCCCGCAAAGCCGGAATCCGTGGGCCAACCAAGGTGCGGCGCGAGCACGACGTTGTCGAGGTGCCGCAGAGGATGGTCAGGTGGCAGAGGCTCCTCGACAAAGACATCCAGCGCCGCGCCGGCGATGCCACCGGCTTTGAGGAGCTTAACGAGGGCCGCTTCATCGACGATGGCGCCCCGCGCCGTGTTGATGAGATAGGCAGTTCGTTTCATCAGCCGGAGCCGCGCTTCATTGAGCAGATTCGTGCTTTGATCGGACAGCGCCAGATGAACGGAGACGACGTCGGCGTTTTGGAGCACCTCTTCCAAAGACCTGTAGATCGCCTGCGACTTGGCGGCGCGCTCCGGAGTCAAAGTCGGCCCCCAGGCAATTACCTTCATTCCGAACGCGCGGGCGATGGCGGCCACCTCGCTGCCGATCCTGCCCAAGCCTAAAATCCCAAGTGTTTTGTCCTTCAACACATAGCCGAGGACGAGGGGCCATTCACCCTGGCGCATGGCGCGATCGCACTGTGGGATGCGGCGCATGACCGCAATCATTAAACCGATGGTAAGCTCGGTGGTGCTGTTGCCGCCGGGCGCCAGGGCAACGACGATTCCCGCCTCGGTGGCGGCGTCCATATCGATGTGATAGGCGTGATTCCCCGTCTGCGATATGAATTCGAGATCGGAAAGGGCCTGCAGCAGGGAAGCCGAGAATTTGGTGCGCTCACGAATCGGTATGATCGCCGCAGAACCTTGGAGCGCGCGGATGACGGCTCCATTTGAAGGCAGCTTTTCGGTTAAAATTTGAACCTCGGCCTCTTGCCGCAGCCGCTCAATGGCTGCGGTGGCGCCCATGGCGTGCTGGTAGTCGTCGAGGACCGTAACTTTCATGTTCAGATAACGGCGATGCCGGCGATTTCGATCAAATAATCGGGGTGGGCCAGTCCTTTGACGATCACCAAGGTACTGGTCGGAGGATTCTTCTTATATTGTTGGCGCCGCACTTCGTTGTATCCTTCGCGGTATTTCCTGTCCACGATGTAGGTGGTGGTCATGACCAGATTGTCGATGGTGCCGCCCGCGGCTTTGAGGACGGCCTTGAGGTTGGCGTAAACCTGCTCGGTCTGCGCTCCGATGTTCCCCTTGCCGACAACCTTCCCCTGGCCATCGCTCGCGGTCTGACCCGCGATAAAAAGCAGTTTTCCCGACGTGGTCACAATGCCCTGCGAATAGCGCGGGCGGGGATCCGATAGCGTCTTCGGTTGAATCGTCTTTCTTGCCATATGCCAGCCCTCCTCGTGATTTATAATTTGTGTCAGCCTTTGGTTGGGTATCTCTTTGCCATCTCGGTGAAGAAACCTTCTTTTTCGAGTTCTTGTAGCAGGCTCATATCGACGAACTGCTCGGGCTTGGCCGTTTTTGCCGCCGGAATCTGGGGCGCCAAAATGTCGAGCAAGTACTGGATTCCTTTGAGCGTTGGATAAGGTTTTTTAGGAATCGACTTGATGTAGCCCTGATAGGAGTCCTCTAGCACATCCGGGTCGTTGGTGCGCATGTACTTCGAGAAAACTCTCAGCGCATCCTTCTTGTTCGCATAGGTAAAGTAAATGGCCTCGACGAATCCTTTTAAGGCTGATTTCACCGTATCGCGGTTGCCGGCGACATATGACCGGGTCGTGGCGAATCCATTGCCCTGAACCTCGATACCCAAATCGCCGATCTGAAACAGCTCCACGAAACCGGACTTTCTCGCCAGCGCGGCCGAGGAGGAGGTGAATGAGGCGGCGTCCACCTTCCCCGATGCCAGCGCCGCCAGTCTTTCCGCGTCCGGGCCGCTCACAATCAGGGCGACGTCCTTGTTGGGCTCCAATCCAAGATGCTTGAAGAGCATGTTGGCGGCATGATGGGTGGCGGCGCCGAACCCGCTGATGCCGTATTTCTTGCCTTTGAGTTGTTCGAGGCTGGTGATTCCTGGACGAGCGAAGACCACCTGGTCGTATTTGGTCTCTACCGCTGCGACGAGCACGAGGTTATAACCTGCAAGATTGGCCTGGACGACCGTGCCGATATTGACGATAGGTGGATCCCCGGCGGCCAGGGCCTGGGTCGCGACCTGCCCGCCGCGCAAAAAGATAGGTTCGACTTCGAGGCCATATTTGACGAAAAGACCTTCCTCGCGTGCGACCCAAACATTGCTCTGGCGAAAACTGAGCGAAGGATAACCGATCCTTATTTTCTTCAAGTTCTGCCCATAGGTGGCGTTCACCGGCAGAAGGAACATTGGGACGCTAAAAAACAGCAACAGAAAAATGCGCTTCATGAGCAACCTTTCTTCGGATCTTTCTAGTTCGTGCCTGGCTTACTGGGAGCCTTTCTATACGTTCCCGATAGTTTTCTCAACTGTTTTCTAAAGTCTTTCCCGGCAAAGCTCTTCGGAAGAAATGCAATGTGTCGCTCCGCTGTAGAAACGGGGGAAACATAGTTGCAAAAATGGCCGGGACTGCAATCGGAACGACAGGGAGAAAATCTGCACCGGCGGATGCGTCTGTTGAACAGCATTTGGCTCTCGGGGCGCCACAAAAAAAGATGGCAGAAAAAGAGCTCACAAAAGATTCGGCGCAATCCGCGCGGATAAAGCCGTCCACAACGGCTTAGCTTATTCTCCTGCGCCGTCCGTTCGCGGGCGCCCAACTCGCAGAGC
>JBFJTQ010000244.1:0-5253 GCA_041625275.1 Binatia bacterium
CCTCTCCGGCGCGGTGGATGCGAACTAGCGTCTCGAAGAAGTGCATGTCTGCCAGGTCCTTTGCCTGAGGGCTCAGTTTACGCACGGCAAGCGTTGTCTTAAAGGCGGTCCTAATCTCAGCCTCCTCCGTTTTTCGCACCCACTTTAACACCGGGTCAACGTTGTTCGTCTCAAGAGCCTTTCGCGCATCTCTGATGACAGGTCCATCGAGAGTATCGCAGTGAGCGAAAACCATGGGGACAAGCAACGGAGCGGAATCGCTGCTCCACATCAGGGTACAAAACAGCGCAAGCGAAGCAACCGCGACCTTGTAGAGCATTCTGTTCGAAAACATAAATCTTACCCTCCTTTCGAGTCGCGTACGCGCAGGTACGATCGGAGACATGGTTCAAATCAATCCGTTCAGCACACTGATGAGCGGGAGCGATTCAGGGTTTCAGCTCCATGGGCCCCATTTGTGAGTTCAGCAATTCACATACCACCCTAGTTACCGGTGACACGGCGCGGGAGATTGAGGTCTACCAGATAGGCGTGAAAATCCCCGGCAGCAAAAAACGAGGAAGAAATCTCGTGTGAAGTGCCGTATGTTTCGCGCGATAAGGATAAGACGCTGAACTTCATCGTCAAGATTGAAAACAAAAGTCCGGCCGACACGCAGAGTGTCTAGACACGGCATCAGACAATAACAAAGCGAAATTAAGCTGCTCTTTTCCTGTAAATCAGGCTGGCTGGGTTCACCGCCGGGAGGCACGAAAATTGCGGGGATAGTATAAAGGGAGGGAGTGGACGTGAAACCAATCCTCGGGATAGTAGGCGCTGCGTTTATCCTGATGGGCGCACTCTCATGCAGCACTCCCATGACCACGCGCGAAACCGGGGCTGTCGTCGGAGGAGTAGGAGGGGCGGCGGCGGGGGGAATCGTGGGCAGTGCGGTCGGGCATCCCGGTGCCGGTGCGGCCGTTGGAGGTGCCCTTGGACTCGGGACTGGGGCATTAGTTGGCGATCGGCTCCAGGCCTTGGAACAAAGGCAGACCGAGCTGGACAAGCAGATACAGGCAAATGAGCGCGAGTTGCAGCGTCAGCGGCAGGAGCTCGAGCGGCTCAGGAGGGATGCGAAGGAAAAATAAAAGGGGGTGAAATCATGACCATCCGCCAGATTCCTGGCAAAGGATGGCTGGGGTTGCTTTTGCTCGCTCTGATCATTGAGCCATTGCGTTATTGCATTCCGGTGGCGGCGCAATTCCCACCTGCGATCATGATCACGGAGGGAAGGACGGCGCAGGGATTCCCGTATCTGTCCGGGGGCGTCAGTACGGACGAGAGGGAACGCATGGAAGATAAGGGCAAGTCCTACAACGTCAAACTCGCCTTCCCGGAGGTTCGAGGCGCGTACCTTGCCGACATAAAATTGGTGATCACGGGGCCCAAGGGCGCCGAGATTGTTTCCGTTACGACTAACGGCCCCTGGTTATTTATTCAGCTTCCGCCCGCCCAATACACCGTGAAGGCGACGTTTAACGGGCAAACGAAATCAATCGAAGGTTTGAAAGTTACCAAGGACAAAACCATCGGGCGTACTTTGGCTTGGGATTTGGGCAAGCCATAGAGGATCGCGGCCGGTCGCGGGGAGTAGCGAGAAATGACCAGCGAGACCCCGCGGAAGGGGATGGTCAGAGTTTTACTGGCGCGGCAATGCTGGATGGGGAAAAATCGACACTGCGTTGGCGATGGGAAAGCTGCTTGTCCTAAGATTAAGGAAACGACGGGCCCCCCTTAACATTTAACCCTTCCGTGGTCGAAGTCGCGCCGGACGAGCGCTTTCCAGCTGACTCAGTTTTCTTCGCTCCTCGGGCTGGTTTTCTTTCGCGGAGCGCGTGAAACTGAGGGTTTCTTGCCGACCGTTTTCCTTTTTACGGTCCGTCTCGGCTTGGGCTCCGGTTGTGTCGTAGGCTCGTCCTGCATTTGTCGTTCCTGCCAAATCGCTTCCGCTTTAACCCAGTGCTCTAAATGGCGTCCGTCAGGGCAGCCATCGTCTTGCCAAAGTTTATAGGCGATGTGGCGTATGTCTTCTTCCCGGCTCGCTGCGGAGCTGCCGAAGCGAAACTTCGAGACGGTGCTCTTTGCAGTGCGCCTCAGTTCGTTCCACGCATTTTCAACGCCGGTTTTGACACTCTCCCATGCCTCCTCGCTGGCGGCTTTCAGTTCTTCCAGTTTTTTTTCCGCCTCTTCCCGTTTTGCCTGGAGCATCTCGATCTGCTCGTGATACTTAGTTTTGACCTCGGCTTCGGTTTGGTCGACCTTGGCCTTTAATTGGTCGAGTCTTGCTTTCCACTTCTTTAACTGGGTTTCGATCCTTCTCTGATAAGCCCCTCTCGTGACCATCGCTCGCCTCCTTGTGATGCGAATATGTCTTCCAATGGCTTCGGGCAACCAAAATCATCAATACAGAAGAAGGGTAGCAGCCACTCAGCTCGTCGCCTCCCCGTGAGCTCCTGGCGAGGCCGCGACACTGCCGACACCGCCTCAGAAATTCCATTCATCGGCGTGTCCTTTGTGGCCTTGGGGTGTTACCCAAGTTGCTTATTACATTTTCTGCGGACTACAGAGAAACTTGTATCTCATAAATCTACCATTTCAATTTGCGTAAGCAAAGATACGTGTCCAGATATCGGGAGCGCCGGCGCAGCAATCTCAGCGCCTCCTGGGCGCCAACGCGGTATTTCTAGCGGTCCGGTTTAAGATCCAGCACGGGCGTGTCGGGATGGGCGTCGATGGAGTCGATTTCGACGACGTTTTTTTTGACGGACAGGACCGTGCACCGGCTCATGGCAATTAAATTGGGTCGCACCGGCGCCCTTGTCGCAAACACACCTTTCACGGGATTGGCCGGGTTTCCTTTCGGATGGACCTTGAGAATCGAGCGCTTGGCGGCGGTGTCGTTCCGGTTGCACCACCAGAGGGCCCAGATTTTGGAACCTGTTTCGACACCCGCGAGTCCGGGCTGGTATTTCTTGTAAAGAACAATCCGGGTCTTGCGCTGCGTCATTCGTACCCAGCCGATGGGTTGCATTGTAAATTTCATGCGCGTGTCCTTCTATGTAATCCCATGCATTATGGCGCGCCGCTGCAAAGCCTGTCGGTCAACTGAATGACCGCCCGCAAAGGAAGATGGTCCGATGCCTGGCGCGCCAGCGTGTGCCTGGGCACCGCAAGATCGAGCAGGCGCTCCCGTGGTTTGACCCAGATGCGATCAGGGGCCAACACTGGGAAACCGGAAGGAAATGTCGCGGGCGCCGGAGTTTTTCCGAAGTGCGCGCGCAGCCATCGCAGGGGGCGGCCCGATAGAAACCATTCGTTCAAGTCGCCCATCAAGACCGTTGAGCCAGCCTGATAGTGAGTGATGCTTGAAAGTAAACGCTTGATCTGCATTCGACGTTCGGCTGGCCGCAGCCCCAGATGGGTTGCCATAATACGGATCGGTGCTCCTGCACAAGCAAGGGAGACATCGAGCGCCCCGCGCGGCTCGCGTCCGCTGACGCTGAGGTCGTGCCGGCGCAAGTTTCGTATCGGCAGCCGCGTCAGCAAGGCATTGCCGTAATGTCCAGTTTGCCGCAGTAGGGTCGGACCTGCGACCGCCTGATAGTTTAAACGCACGGCGAACTGGTTTAGTAAGCTAAGCGCATCATCCGGCTGCCATTCCAGCTCCTGCAGTGCGATGACATCGGCATCGAGCTCGCCGAGCATCTCGAGGGTGCGCGCTGGATCGAAGCGACCGTCGCGACCGATGCAGCGATGGACATTGTACGTGGCCACCGTGATGGTCATGAACCACCGGCCGCACGCGCCTGTTGATCGAGACGGTCATTGCTTGTCCACCGTCTCAGCCAAAAGTGAAGAGCCATTGCACCCCCGGTGATCGCTAGGGCGAGCGCCGCCAAAATCGACATTGTGGCAAGCGTTGGCTCGCGCAGGACAGCCACCAGCTGATCGGAGAAGATCGCAACGGCGCCAATGCCCGGGGTCATCCCGAGGGCCGTTCCGATCAGGAAATCGCGGCAGCGAATGTGAGAGGCCCCGGCGACCAGATTAACAATCGTAAACGGCGCAACCGGAAACAGACGCACCACCAGCACCGAAAGCGGCCCACGCTCGCTTAGCCGGCGACTGAGCTTGTTGAGACGTCGCCCCGCGAGTCGGCGCACCGGGGCTCGCCCAAGGACATGGCCGATCCAAAACGTGAGAGCGGCGCCAAGCAGCGAGCCTGTCAAGGCGTAAGCGAAGCCAAGGAACGGCCCGAAAACGACTGCGGTGGCGACAATGAGCACCGTAATCGGGATGGCAACGAGAGCGGCGATAAGGTAGAGGGTTAATATCCAGATCGGAGCCAGAGGCCACTGCTTGAATAGCTCAACTGGTTCGACAAGCCTTTGGACATCCAGCCAGTCGCCAAGCGCTGTCCAGCGCCAGGCCGCTGCCAGACCTGCCATGGCGAGGAGAAGCAGCATAATCGAAACCAGGCGTCGCCCCACACGACGCCCCTCCTCCTCGGGTACGAGCTCGCGAGCGAGGCGATCCGGGTCGATGGGACGTTCGGGATCAATGGCGTTCGAGTCGGGTAGCCATGCGTCGATCTCAGGCGGCAGCTCGAGCGGCAGCGGTTTTAACATTCTGTTGCCCGTTGGCATAGCGTCGATCGCCGCTATGAGCGACGCCTTTTCCTTAACGGTCTTTTCAACCTTTTGAACGTTGGCGCCGAGGTGCTCGGCCAGCAAGCGGTTGCGGAAGGTGGCGATGGCCGGGGCTACACGGGTATCGTTTGCCTCCACGGCAAGATCGCATTCAGTGTCGTATCCCATGGAGCGATTGCTCAAGTTCGCCGAGCCGACGAGTGCGAAGCGGTCGTCGATAACCATGAGCTTGCTGTGCACGTTGATGGCCTGGTCTTCGAGTCCGTCGTGATCCGGATAATAAATGCGTAAGCGTTGATGCTGGTCGCGAGCCCGCAGACTCTTAAGCACCCTAACGCGCAGCGTGCCCATGGTATTTTCCTCGAGCCAGCCGCCGCCGCGCAAACGCAATACAACGACCACTTCGGGGCCGTCCGGCTCCTCGAGCCTTTTGCCGAGCGCCTCACCAATTCCGGCAACGGTGAAATACTGGTTCTCGATATAGATCATCCGCTTTGCCTGTTCGATCGCGCGCAGATAGAGCCTCTCCACCTCGCGGATCGCCGCGCGGCCGTCGAGGGCGGGC
>JBFJTQ010000245.1:0-5243 GCA_041625275.1 Binatia bacterium
CTCCGCATAGCGCCAGGCGCGCATCAGCACAAAAAAATCTGACTGCGTCTCGGCGTCAAAGAAATCGTTCGGCGCCTCTTCGGTTGTCGTTCCTTGGCGGCGCACGACTAGGTCGCGCCCTTGGGTCAGCGCGGCGATCAGCGCCATTGCGCGCACGCAACCGTAGTCCTGAGCGGCGAGCAGCATACGGCTGTAGCGCGGATGGACCGGAAAGGCCAGCATGCGCCGGCCGAGCGGCATGATGTTACCCGTGGTGCCATCGACGGCACCCAAATCGGCAAGCAGCGTCTCGGCGCGTTCCAGGGCGCGACCCTCCGGGGTTTCCAGCCAGGGGAAGCTCCTGACGTCATTGACGCCGCTTCCTTTGAGCATCAAAATCACCTCGGCAAGATCCAGGCGTTTCACTTCGGGAAGCTCCTGAAGAGGACGCCCATGGTGCTCATGCGCCGTCCACAGCCGCAAACACTGCCCGGGCGCGGTCCGCCCGGCGCGGCCTGCCCGCTGGTCGGCTGCGGCGCGGCTGATTTTCTCCACGAGCAATGTGTTGATGCCGCGGTATGGATCGTAGCGGGGGATGCGCGCCAAACCGCTGTCGATCACTAGGCGCACGCCGTCGATGGTGAGGGAGGTTTCCGCGACGTTGGTGGCGACGACTATTTTACGGCGGTCATAGCGCGCCACTGCCGCGTCCTGATCCTTTGGCGGCAATTCTCCGTGCAATGGCAACACGAGAAACTCGTGGCCGAGCGCGCTGCGCACCGCCTCGACGGTGCGAGTGATCTCATACGCGCCGGGCATAAAAATGAGGGCGTCGCCCTGGGGATGTATCCGGACCAGCCTTTGAAGTTCCCTCGCGGCGAGGTCCCAGATGGAACTGTTGGCGGCGGGTTTGACGAGATATTCGATGGTGACTGGATAGGTGCGGCCTTCAGACGACAGCAGGGCGCACGGTTGGAGATACTTCTCGACTGCAGCAATATCCAACGTCGCCGACATGACGAGGATGGTGAGATCGGGCCGCGTCGATGCCTGAATTTGCAGGGCGCGGGCCAAAGTGATGTCGCCGTAGAGATGGCGCTCGTGAAATTCGTCGAAGACGAGCGCGCTGATTCCCCGCAAACTGGGATTGGCCAGCATTCGGCGCAGCAGCACGCCTTCGGTCACGTAGCAGATGCGCGTGGCAGGCGACGTGACGTTGTCGAGGCGCATCTGGTAGCCAACCTCAGCGCCGAGCCTCGCGTTTCGCGCTTGCGCGACCCACGCGGCGAGCATACGCGTGGGCAACCGGCGCGGCTGCAAGACCACGACCTGGCCGCTCTGCAGCAAACCGCTGTCGAGGATCATCTGCGGCACCTGCGTCGATTTCCCCGAGCCGGTGGGCGCCGTGAGCACCACGCGCTTGTGCGTCGTTAGGCTTTTGAGGAGATCGTGCTGGATTTCGCAGATCGGTAAATTCAATTTTGGCATCGCGTGGAAGTACCTTAACAGTGGGGGTTCAAGCCGTTCAAGCGGTTCAAACCGTTAAAAACGATTGGAACGATCGGACCCTGAGAAGCTCGCGCAGAACACTAAAATTTATGCTACGATCATGGCGTTTATGACAGCCGAGAGAAATCCGATTTACGTCGACCTCGACGACGTACTGTGCGAAACCGCTCGCTTCTTTTTGACGGTGCTCGAGCGCGATTTCGGCAAGCAAGTGCCCTACGAAATGCTCACCGATTTCGATGTCGGACTCGCCTGCGGGTTAAAACCCCACGAGCGGGAACAGCTCTATCGCACAGTCCATGAGCCCGAGTCACTCTTGGAACTCGCAGCGATCGACGGGGCGGCGGAAAAACTCAAGCAGTGGCGCAGTGCGGGTTACGAGATTGCCATCGTGACAGGCCGGCCGCCGCAGTCCTACGAGCCGTCTCGCGAATGGTTGGCGCGTAATCGGATCCCCTACGATTCCTTTTTTTTAGTGGATAAGTACTCGCGCTACTCGACCCGAGACGCTCACGCACTGTCCTTGGAAGCTTTTTCAGCCTTCCGCTTTTCGTGGGCAGTCGAGGACTCGCTGCCAATGGCCAATTTTCTCGCCAGCCGCATGCACACGCCGGTTGCCCTGCTCGATCGCCCGTGGAACCGCTCGGCGTGCGATCTCGGCATGGTCAGCCGCTGCAATCACTGGCATGAAATCAAAGAATTTGGCGTCTGACGTGGTCGATGGTGTGACGAATGATCACCACTTGGCGAGAGGAGGACCTGCCAAGGTGCCAGCCAGTGCCCCGTGCGACCGGCGCTGAACCCAGTCCGATGTTTATTAGCACCGATGATGAAACGACTCCCGACCCCTTTTTCAGTACCACACACCGCTCCAGTGACGCCCGGCTCGCCGAGTAATGACGGGGATTCTTTCGGGTAGTGCGTAGACAAGGTCCGCCCCGATGAGATCCTCCTGCGGGTGAGGTGTAATCTCCAACAGTCTCTCTATGCGCTTTTCCAGCCGGGGGTGGCTGCGCAGCAGGGAGGGGTCAGGGTTTTTCCTGCTCGGCCGGAAGATGCGTTCGAGCCAGTTGCCTGCGTGATAATCGATCTTGACCAGCGCGGATGCCAATCCTTTTGGATCCCCAGTGAGCTCGGCTGCCCCCAGATCTGCTTGAAATTCCCTGGTGCGAGACAACGCCAGCTGTAGCAACGCAGCCACAGTCGGGGCTAAGAGCAACAATAGCAGCCCGATCCATGAAACCGTCGCATGGCCCATCAGCAGCAAAGGGAGATTGATCACGATCAGTATTTGTCCAAAAAGAGACAAGAAGCCGGTCATGCGGCTCACCGTGTCCGCCAGAGCCATGACGCGCAGATCGTTGTTCCGCAAGTGAGTTACTTCGTGGGCCAGCACTCCCGCGAGTTCCCGCAGGTTGAGGCGGCGCAGCAGCCCGTCGGTGAGGGCGATCGCGGGCTGTTGGCGGCTGCCGACCGCGAAAGCATTTGCCGTGGCACTGGGCACGTAGTACAAACCGGGCACCACCGGCAGGCCAGCCCGTGAGGCGAGTCCCTCGACGATGTCATGGAGCGTTGTCCTTGCCCAGGCTGATAACGGCTGGGCCCGATAGAGCCGAAGTATGACCGATGGCGGCAGGCTAGGCGAGAATAGCAGCAACACGCCCGTGGAAAGGGCCATCCAAAGAAAGGCCCCCGCACCCAACAGCAGCTCGCCGATCAAGCCCAAAAGCAGCATCATGCTGCCGATCAACAACGCGGTCTGGACCGTGTTGACCAGCCGATGTTTGGTTACCGTTTCTCGATCTAATCCCGCCATGAATCTGCGGAGCGATCCCGTCCTTGGTGCTCACGATCGGCGGCTGTTCCTTGAACAACGCCAGGGTAAAACATAACGCTGCGCTTTCCAGCCGCCGTGATATCAACGGCACTCCCATAAAATTAACGAACCGCAACGCCAGGTGCAACGGCAAAAAGGGGTCGGGAGTCGTTTCTTGACGAACAGCTTAGATGCGCGGTAGAAGCGAAATCATGCCGCGACGCCCTCGCGTGTCCACCGGTGGTTTAGTCTACCACGTGTTGAACCGACGTGTCGGTCGGATGCCATTGTTCGAGAAAGCGGCCGATTATGCGGCCTTTGAAGAAATTCTCCACGAAGCGTACGAGCGCACTAGCATTCGGATTCTGGCATATTGCCTGATGCCTAATCACTGGCATCTGCTTTTGTGGCCTCGCCAAGACGGAGAGCTGTCCGAGATCATGCGGTGGATTACTGTCACGCACACACAACGCTGGCATGCTCATCGGCACAGTTCCGGGAGCGGATCAGTCTACCAGGGACGCTTCAAATCCTTTCCGGTTGAGACCGATGAACACTTTCTCACGGTCGCGCGATATGTGGAGCGAAATGCAGTGCGGGCGAAGTTAGTCGAGCGGGCGGAAGAATGGCTATGGTCGAGTTTGCGACGATGGGCAAGCGAAGATGCCAGGCTCTCAGAGTTTCTCGCGGAATGGCCATTTGCGCGACCGCCCCACTGGATGCAGTGGGTTAACGAGGCCGAGAAAGAGGCGGAGTTAGAGAATCTAAGGTCCAGCGCACAACGTGGACGACCCTTTGGCAATGAAGATTGGGTGAGGAGCACCGCTAGACGGTTGGGATTGGAGTCGGCCTTGCGCCAGCTTGGGCGCCCCCGCCGACATTGAAACGACTCCCGACCCCTTTTCTGCGCCTACTGCCGGGCGAGCTTTGCGACGTCGAGGCGCGTGTCCCACAAAATAGGCTCACCCCCCAGACTAGGGCTGAACATATCCACCTGCAATTGCGTCGTGCAGCCCGGGCAGAAATATAGATGATACTCGCCGATGTACGGCTCGCCCGTGGGCAAGGGCGGCATCACTTCGTTCAGGTGGACCGCGCGGTGGAGCGCGTAAAGCTTGTAGTTCTCGCTCGCGTCGCAGAAAAAATGGCCGCAGCGGCGGCACCGGATCACCTGCTTTTTGCCGTCGCCACTCACTTCCAAAGCAGCGTGAAATTGCAGAACCGGCCGCCAGCCGTCAGCCGTCGCCGACACGCTGCTGGTTTTCCCCGACACAGGCGCCGAACCTTGTTTGCGCGCTTCGCGGATCTCGCGCCGGCGCGCCTCCGTGCCCTGTTGGTCGACGGCCTTGCCTGCACTGTCTAGGACCACGCCGTAAATCCGCTCGCCGATTTCCCGGCTGACCCAACCACGGCCGAAGTCCTTCAGGACCGCTTGCGGATCGCGGTCGATGGGATCCCCGAAGCCGCCGCCGCCGGCAACATAATCAACGAGCAAGCTTCCCTCCTGGAGAGAAACACGCTCGGGAACGCCGGCCGGGAGAAAGGACTTGCCCCATGCGCCGGCGCGCATCGCCTGGCCCGTCGGATGTTCGCCTTTTCTCACTCTATCGAGCATCTCTAGGCCGGCCTCGATCATGACGCGAGTGGCGCCGATCCCGGTTGGATAGCCGCCGCAAACGCCGTAGCCGCCCTGGGCCACGCCGCCGTACGGTTTATAATCGACGCTGCAGTCCTTTGATCCATTGATCAGATAAATCCGGTAGCTGCCAAGCCCGCCCCGGTAGCGGCCGAAGCCGCTGCCGTCCGGATTGTGGGAGCGGGTGAAATAGAGAAACGGATACTGCATCTCGATGCGCTCGATATCGGTGATCCCTGCTGACGGGATGTTCATGTGGCCGCCGGTGTTGACGCCGTCGCGGTGCGGCGCGGCGCCCATGCC
>JBFJTQ010000246.1:0-5238 GCA_041625275.1 Binatia bacterium
GAAGGCCTGCCTCTGTGGAGCATCCAAATGTAAAGAAGCATCGAGGACACTACACTAGGTTCAATAATCTAATCCCCTGATCGCTATCCAAATCTCCATTATTGCGACTCGTATATCGCAGCCGTTAATACTTGAAAAGGGGTGTTTGCCTGGACTATGTTGGCTGAAATCTCACGTCGGAGAGAGGAGAAGCTCAGATGGGAAAAATCGGCCTTGCCTTTGTTAACCCCGCGCCGCAAACCACGCCCGCTAATGTCATGAACTTTGCGAAGAAATGCGAAGCGATGGGCGTTCATTCGATGTGGATTATTGATCGTATCGCGTACGACAACCTTGAGCCTCTAACGGTCCTCGCGGCCGCGGCTGGCGCAACGCAAAAGATCAGGCTGGGGCCCTCGGTCCTTCTTCCCAACTTGAGGCACCCGACGCTGCTGGCGAAAACCATCGCCACGCTGGATTTCGTTTCCAATGGCCGTGTGACGCTCGGGATCGGCTTCGGCAGCCGCGAGAATGACTTCACGGCCCTGGAAGTTCCTTTCGAACGGCGCGGCAGCAGGGCGGTGGAAGCCGTTCAATTGATGAAACGTCTCTGGTCCGAGGACAACGTGACGCATAAAGGACGTTTTTACAACATCGAAAACGTCACCATCGGCCCGCGGCCGATTCAAAAAAGCATTCCGATTTGGACGGGCGGCAGCGCCGAGGTTTCTCTCAAACGCGCTGGCACATGGGCCGACGGTTTCATCTGCGGCAGTTCGGCAATTCTCGAATTCTCATCCGTTTGGGATAAAGTTGCCAGCTATGCCAAAGCCGCCGGCCGGAACCCGGACGCAATTGAGAAAGCCTGCCTGACCTTTGTCACCATCAACGACAATCACGCCAAGGCCGTGGAATCTCTCTCCGCCTACGTGACCCGTTACTATGGCCGCCTGAGAGGGGATGTTGAGAATACCTTCCCTCTAGGCTCGCCCGCTGCCTGCGCGGAAAGGATCAACTCGTTCTTCGCCAAAGGGCTCGATACGCTCATTATCGGCATGGCCGACCCTGACCCGAGGCAGGTAGACCTCTTCGGCGAAAAGGTCCTGCCGCTAGTGAAAGATTAGGCTGTTAGCGGAACGTCAACCTTTCGCCATCGTTACGGGCAGCTCTCCCGCGACCGCTCGCAGGCCGCACGGGAGTAAATAGCGTGAATCAAGAAGCAGCGAGATTTCTCCAGTAATTCAAGACGATATGTGGGGTCTATAAATGTCGACACGCCCGCCGGCACGCCGATCAATTCGATTTACAATTATCTTTCTTGACAAGTCTTGAAATCTAGCATAGTCTTCCAATTGCTCTCGAAACGGCTCGCCAATGCCCTAGCGAGTGAAATAGACGGCGCGATAAATGGCGCAGACGAAGGTCGGGGCCTGCCACTTGCCCCGAGGGTGACGCGGGTGAGTTTTTCAACCTGCCCGATTTCAAGGAAGGTTTGCAACGCATGCTCCACAACGTAAATTCGCGGCTTGCTCCCCACAATTCGTGAAGGGGGTGCCTCTTATGAAGCAGAAGATTGGTACACTCATAGAAGAAGAGATTATGCGCTTGGCGAAGCGGCGCGCCGCCGAGGAGGGGCGCCCGCTCAGCGACCTGATTCAAGACGCCTTGGTGCAGTATTTGAGTCCGACTGCGGCGAGCGCAAAGGAACGCGAGATCGCGTTTCACGTCTTCTGCGAGCGCCCGTTCAAGCTCAGTCCCGAGCAACTGCGCCAAGTCTTGGAAGAGGACGTCTGGGATTTATGAACCTGGACGACATTCCAGGAGGGAGTCTCTGCGTCATCGATACCAATGTTCTGCTCTACGCCGAGCAGGGCGCTTCGCTCCAAGCCCAACGTATGCTCCGCCGTGTCGAGCGCGGCGACCTCCTCGGTGTGCTGCCGCAACCCGTTTGGCAAGAGCTGACTCATAAGCTGATGCTCGCAGAGGCGTTGATGCTCGGACACATCGGCAGTGGTAACCCGGCGAGGCAACTGGCATCAAAGCCCGATGTCGTCAGGCGTCTTTCGCTTTACCGCGACAAGATCAAAGCGCTCGCGACGCTCGGCCTCGGTTTCGAGCCGTGTACGAAAGCCGACCTCATAGACATGGCTTTGGAGCTTCAAGACCGCTATGGGCTTCTGACCAATGACTCCGTAATCCTCGCCATCGCGATGCGCATCGACGCCGATGCGCTTGTGTCTGCCGACGCGCGCTTTCAAGCGAGCCAAGACATCCGAGTCTTTGCGCCGTCCGACATAACGGTGCCGTCGTCGTAAAGGATCACGAACCAGAGGTTGTGGCAGTCCGCCACATGCCGATGGTTATCCGCGACGAGCCACATGCTACGTGCCATTTACCACGCGCCCTTTCCTTTCCGTCCTTGAGCTTTGGAACCATTGAACCGTTGAACGGGCGTCAGCCCAAGCCATAGGCCATTCGCCATCCGCGCCTCTCTCCCACTTGCCATAAGCCATAGGCCATTCGCGCCCCTTCCCCTACGTGCCATCCGCGAGCCGCACTCTTTCCCCTTCTCCTTTCTCCTTCTGCCTTCATCCTTTTCCCCGGTCCCCGCCCCTTGTCAGCCTGGCTCAATCTGGCGTAATATCTGGCAATTTTCCTATCTCAGAATGGGGACTCGAGTCACGGACTCGATACGCCTTGTGAATCCTACAGCAGCAAAACGCGAACGCGGGAGCCTGGACATAAAGGCTATGGAAGACTATGAAATTTAGTGAGCTTGTGCGACTGCTAGAGCAAAACGGATTCAAGCTCATAAGAGAGAAAGGTTCGATTCGATACTACACAAAACCTGGTGTGGACAGGCTTATCCGAGTTGATTATCATGGAGCGAAGGAAATACCCACGGGAACCTGCAATGCAATTTTAAAGGCCGCTGGCTTGAAGAGGCGATAAGGAGCGATATCGTGATTGAGCTCAAATATTCCCTGGTCATCGAAGCGACCGAAGATCCCACCTTCTTTGGTTTCTACTCACCTGATCTTGAGGGGTTCACCGGCATCGGCCATTCCATCGAGGATTGCCTATACCAAGCCAAGTGGGGTATGGAGGAGCATGTTGGATTGCTCAAGGAACAATCTCTACCCATCCCCAAAGAAAATCCTGATCCTAAAATCCTCATCCAGAACGAAGAGAACCTCGCCAAGGCCAGCTAGGTTAGTTAAATCCCAAATTTTTCACAATTCGAGACTTCCACACAGCGTGGTTGTACTTCGTGAACGTGTTCGTCCTTGAACGATTGAAACCGCTGGAACGGAGCTAATCTCCGAGCCATGTGCCACGTGCCATTAGCCATATGCCATAAGCGCTTTTTCTTCGATGTGCCATAAGCCATATGCCACAGGCCATATGCGCTCTTTCTCCCACTTGCCCCACGCCCTTGCGCTTTGATGATAGACCTGACCTTTCGCTCTTCGGGTTTAGGCGGAGGAGTCCTCGGTTGACCGATCGTGAATAACGTCTGGTCCTATAGCTAAGGCCAAAAGTTTTTGCGCTTGGAAGCCGGTGATTCGTTATGATTGCGCGCACGACTTTGCTCATCGTGATCGGTACAATCTAAAGGGTGACCATGACAAGGAAGAGCTCCCGCTAAGTTACACGGAGTCGCTGGACTTGGCCGACAAAGACATCAACGATAATTGGGATATCTACCAGGAGCGTTTCCTAAGAGGAGATTTTCCATGAATGTTTATGAACAGAAGAATGCCGAGCTTGTCACGGAATTTGACCGCTATATCCGGGAGCATCCGGACTTCGCGGAACGGATTCCGGAGAAAGCGCTCGTGGCCATGTTGGTTGAAGGGGATGAGGAACTTAATCGATGGAGCCAGGAGGGGGCAAAGCAGCAAGCTGAAAGAGGACAGCCGATTGTGTATGTGAAGATTAAGAGAATTCAGCCTGTCCGTTCTCGCATTCAGGAAATGGAAATCAGCGCCTTAAGTTGAGCCGCGGCCGCCGTCGTTCAGTTGAGATTTACAGCGTTTTCCAAATACAAATCCTGTGCGCGCCCCGGGTCTTTCTCCGATTCACGATCACGGCACTTTCCCCCCTCACGCCCACTTTAGTTTTTTGACACGATCACGGAACACGTTTCACGAGCACGAGCACATCTCTTGTCCGATCCCCATTTTCCATCAGTGCTGTCCCAACGTTGAACTTTGGATTTGCTGTAAGCCTTTGACAATAATGCAGTTATTAGCCAAAGAACGATTTATCGATTTGAATTTGGAATTCATCCAATCCCATACTTCTGCAACTTTTTTACGGGAGGAGCCTCTGGATGAATTCCGGCAGAACGATTTTCGCTCAATTGAAGGGCTTTGTTCCCTCTTACGAGTTTCGCTGTTGCGTCGAACGCTATCAAGGCAACTACAAAATCAGGAGTTTTTCTTTTTGGGATCAGTTTCTCACGCTGACCTTTTCGCAGTTGACCTATCGCGAGAGCCTCCGAGACATCGAGGCGTTTCTTCGAGCTGCCCCGACCAAGCTCTATCACATGGGAATTCGCAGCCACATTTCGCGCAATACTTTGGCCAACGCCAATCAGGTTCGCGACTGGAGAATCTATGCCGATTTTGCTCATGTGCTCATTCAATTAGCGCGGCAGCTTTACCGCGACGAACCCTTTGGCCTCGAACTCAATCAAACCGTTTACGCACTGGATGCTACCACCATCGATCTGTGTCTATCGCTCTTTCCTTGGGCGCAGTTTCGCCGAAGAAAGTCAGCTGTCAAATTGCACACGTTGTTGGATCTGCGCGGCAGCATTCCCACCGTGGTGATCGTCACCGGCGCACAGATTCACGACGTCAATATCCTCGATCAGCTGTTGTGGGAAGCTGGCGCCATTTACCTGATGGACCGAGCTTACCTGGACTTTCGCCGACTCTACCGATTGCATCAATCGGGAGCGTTTTTCGTGACACGGGCAAAAAAACAATTCGATTGTCGGCGGCTGTACTCCTTCACGATCGACAAAAGCACCGGACTTCGATGCGACCAGATCGTGTTGCTCAACAATCCGCTCCCAAAACGTGGCTACCCCGAGCGGCTTCGTCGAGTCCGTTTCTACGATCCAATCAACCAAAAGCGGCTGGTGTTCTTGACCAAAAATTTCCTGCTGCCGGCTCTGAGCATCGCAAAGCTCTATCAGTGCCGTTGGAAATTGGAGTTGTTTTTTCGTTGGATCAAGCAACGTTTACA
>JBFJTQ010000247.1:0-5238 GCA_041625275.1 Binatia bacterium
CACGCCGCAACATCTGGCGGACGATGACTTCTATATGTTTGTCGTTAATCCGCACGCCTTGAAGCCGATAGATTTCTTGGACTTCGTCGACAAGATACTTGGCGAGGGCCTTTTCCCCCAAGATGTTCAGGATATCGTGTGGATTCGAAGAACCATCCATGAGGGGCTCACCGGCGCGAATCCGATCCCCTTCATGCACGCTAATATGTTTGCCCTTGGGAATCAGGTACTCTCGGGGCTCTCCCACCTCCGGCACGATGACGACCTTGCGCTTCCCCTTGGTATCTTTGCCAAAAGAGACGACTCCGTCGATTTCACTGATCACCGCAAACTCTTTGGGCTTGCGCGCTTCAAACAACTCGGCGACACGGGGTAAACCGCCCGTGATGTCTTTGGTCTTGGTCGTTTCCCTCGGAATCTTCGCCAAAACATCTCCGGCGTACACCGTCATGCCTTCCTGAACGTTAATATGCGCACCGACGGGCAAGAGGTATCGCGCCTCAGAAGTCGCTGACAGACGAGCCGTATGACCGCCTTCGTCTTTGATGGAGATCCGCGGTCGCTTTTCCATATCCTTCGAGTCAGTGATGACCTTGGTGGAGAGCCCCGTTCGCTCGTCCACCTTCTCTTCCATGGTGACGCCCTCCACGACATCACCGAATTTAATGACTCCGCTGACTTCGGTCAAAATCGGAATGGTGTAGGGGTCCCATTCGGCCAGAAGCTCGCCAGACTTGATCTTGTCACCATCTTTTTTCTTCAGTTTGGCGCCATAGACAACCGGGTAGCGTTCGCGCTCGCGCTCTCTCCCTTTCTCACCCTCGGGATAGTCCACGACGGCAATCTCCCCGTTACGATTCATCACCACCAGATCTCCATCTTTATTCCTCACCGTGCTCACATTGAGGAATTTGACGTGACCTTCATTGCGCGATTCCAGAGTCGTCTGTTCCGCCCGCCGGCTCGCCGTCCCACCGATATGGAAAGTCCGCATCGTGAGCTGCGTGCCGGGTTCGCCAATGGATTGTGCCGCGATAACGCCAATGGCCTCTCCCAAATTAACCATGTGGCCTCTTCCGAGATCGCGACCGTAACACATGATGCATACGCCTCGCTTCGACTGACAGGTCAACACGGAGCGGATCTTGATCCGCTCCAGACCCGCATCCTCGATGCGCTGCACCAACTCTTCAGTAATTTCCTGGTTTGCCTTAACGATCACGTCGCCCGAAAACGGATCCGCAACATCTTCGAGCGCCACGCGGCCAAGCACGCGATCACCCAACGGTTCGATGATTTCACCACCCTCCATCAGGGGGGTCATTTCAATGCCGTCCATCGTACCGCAGTCATCTTCCGCGATGACCGAGTCTTGGGCGACATCGACGAGGCGACGCGTCAGATACCCGGAGTTCGCCGTCTTAAGGGCAGTGTCGGCGAGCCCCTTGCGGGCGCCGTGGGTTGAGATAAAGTACTGCAGCACCGTAAGCCCCTCGCGAAAGTTTGCCGTAATGGGTGTCTCAATAATTTCGCCCGAGGGCTTCGCCATCAGACCGCGCATGCCGGCGAGCTGCCGAATCTGCTGGGCGCTGCCCCGCGCCCCAGAGTCCGCCATCATGAAAATGGGATTGAAGCTCGGCATGGTAATGGTGCGACCCGAATCATCCGTGACTTTTTCAGAACCCAGGTCACTCAGCATCTCGTCCGCAATTCGATCCGTCACTTCGGCCCAAATGTCCACTACTTTATTGTAGCGCTCGCCGTCGGTGATCAGCCCATTCTTGTACTGCTCCTCGATTTCGCGCACGTCCTCGTGAGCCTGCTTGAGCAGCTTCTCCTTGTTCGGCGGAATCACCATGTCTTTGATCGCGATCGAAATGCCGGCTTTCGTCGCATGCCTGTACCCAATGTCCTTTAGGCGGTCGGCAAGGATAACCGTCGCCTTGTTACCCGCCAGCCGATAACTGATATCAATGATGTTAGCCAGTTCTTTCTTCTTCATCACCCGGTTGACTTCCTTGAAGGGAATCGTGGGCGGGACGACTTCATAGACGAGCACCCGGCCCACAGTCGTGTCGACCCGTTCGCCGTTCATGCGCACTGTGATTGGCGCTTGGATATCTAGCTCCCCCTGATCGTACGCCATGCGCACTTCGGTCGGGTTACTGAATATGCGCCCGGCTCCTTTCGCATTGACCCGATCGCGAGTCATGTAGTAGAGACCCAACACGATATCCTGCGTCGGAACGATGATGGGTTTGCCGTTGGCCGGCGAGAGGATATTGTTGGTGGACATCATCAGCGCGCGAGCTTCCACTTGAGCTTCAACCGACAGAGGCACATGGACCGCCATCTGGTCACCGTCAAAATCAGCGTTGTACGCGGCACAGACAAGCGGGTGGAGTTGAATGGCCTTACCTTCGATAAGGATGGGTTCGAAGGCCTGAATCCCAAGGCGGTGTAGGGTCGGCGCACGGTTCAGAAGCACGGGATGCTCGCGGATCACCTCATCGAGAATATCCCATACTTCCGGACGCTCCTTTTCCACCATTTTTTTGGCGCTCTTAATGGTGGTTACATAGCCTCGCTCTTCCAGTTTGTTGTAAATAAACGGCTTGAATAACTCCAGGGCCATTTTCTTCGGCAGGCCACATTGGTGGAGCCGAAGTTCTGGACCGACCACGATCACGGAACGGCCGGAATAATCAACCCGCTTGCCCAGCAGATTTTGACGGAATCGGCCGGTCTTTCCTTTGAGCATATCGCTCAGAGACTTCAGCGGGCGACGATTCTGGCCTGTGATGGCCCGCCCCCGACGGCCGTTATCGAAAAGCGCATCGACAGCCTCTTGCAGCATGCGTTTCTCGTTGCGGATAATCATATCCGGAGCGCTCAGTTCCATTAGCCGCTTGAGCCGATTATTGCGGTTGATGACACGGCGGTACAGGTCGTTGAGATCTGATGTCGCAAATCGTCCACCATCGAGTGGCACTAAAGGGCGAAGGTCCGGCGGTATGACCGGAATTACCTCCATGACCATCCATTCGGGCCGATTACCGGAATTTCTAAATGCATTAATGACTTTCAACCGTTTGGCCAACTTCTTACGCCGCACCTCAGAGTTGGCGTCGCGCATCTCTTGGCGCAGCTCTTCGGAAAGTTTAGAGATATCGACGGATTTGAGGATTTTACGAATCGCTTGTGCACCCATCTCCGCGATAAATTTGCCCCCATATTCTTCCATGGCCTTGCGGTAGCGGGCTTCCGTCATGAGCTCCTTGTACTGAAGCGGAGTTTCTCCCGGGTCAATCACGATGTAAGATTCAAAATACAAGACCTTTTCAATGTCCTTGAGAGACATGTCCAGCAATGCCCCGATTCGACTGGGCAGGCTCTTGAGAAACCAAATATGAACCACCGGAGTCGCTAATTCGATATGTCCCATTCGTTCGCGCCGCACTTTGGATTGGATCACTTCGACCCCGCACTTTTCACACACAACTCCCCGATGGCGCATTCTTTTGTACTTCCCGCAGTTACATTCGTAATCCTTCGTCGGTCCAAAAATCTTCGCACAAAACAGACCGTCCCGTTCCGGCTTGAACGTTCTGTAGTTGATGGTCTCCGGCTTTTTGACTTCACCGTGGGACCACGAACGAATTTTTTCCGGCGAGGCGATCGAGACTTTGATCGCGTTGAAGCTAAGGGGGTTCTTCGGCTTTTCGAATAAATTAAACAGATCTTCCATGAGGCACACCTCCGGTTTTAGCGGTTAAGCACCGCTGGGGTTACCTATTTTTCCTCGACCAAATCGACATCCAGCCCCAAACTCTGGAGTTCTTTGACCATCACGTTGAAAGACTCGGGCAGTCCGGGCTCCAAAAGATTATCGCCTTTGACAATGGCCTCGTACATGCGCGTTCGCCCCACAACATCGTCCGACTTGACCGTGAGCATTTCCTGGAGCGTGTAAGCGGCCCCGTAGGCCTCGAGCGCCCAGACTTCCATTTCCCCGAGCCTCTGACCGCCGAATTGGGCCTTTCCTCCGAGCGGCTGCTGGGTTACGAGAGAATACGGGCCCGTGGACCGCGCATGAATCTTATCGTCAACGAGGTGGTGCAGTTTCATGACGTACATCACCCCCACGGTCACCTTGCCGTCGAAAGGTTCGCCCGTGCGACCGTCGTAGAGCGTGACTTGACCGGTCGCCGGTAGACCAGCCTTCCGCAGCAGATTGAAGGTCTCCTCCTCGCTGGCACCGTCGAAAACCGGCGAGGCCAGACGTATGCCGTCGCGATATTTTTCGGCGAGCTTAAAAATATCGACGTCCTTTGCCCCTTCGATCAGTTCGCCCGCCTCTTTCGTGTTCAAATACTCTTTGAGCCGTTTCCGCAGGCCATCGACTTCGTGCCTGTGGTTGCGCAACAATTCGTCAATCTGGTGCCCGAGGCTGCGAGCGGCCCAGCCCAAGTGCGCTTCGAGGATCTGACCAACATTCATTCGGGAAGGAACCCCGAGCGGATTGAGAACCACATCCACGGGCGTCCCATCCTCAAGGTACGGCATATCTTCCTCAGGAAGGATGCGCGAGATCACGCCCTTGTTACCGTGCCGCCCAGCCATCTTGTCGCCCACCTGCAATTTACGCTTGATGGCGACAAAGACTTTGACCATCTTGATAACGCCCGGTGGAAGCTCGTCCCCACCCTTTAACTTCTCGATCTTGTCATCAAACAGATCTTTGATGAGATTAACCTGCTCCGTCGTGCTTTCGATCACCCGGGTGAGTTCATTCTCCACTGACTCGTTGTCAACCCGGATCTCACCCCAATAGCTCATGGGGAGCTGGTCCAAATCCTCTTCGGTAAGCTCCTTCCCCTTGTTGAGAAGCACCTTGCGCCCGTCATCGCTCAACCGGTTCGCCAGCCGCCGGCCCACGAGGAGCTTTTTCAACCGCCGGAGCGCACCTTCCTGAAGAATGCGGACCTCATCATGCTGGTCCTTTTTTAGACGCGTGATTTCCTCATCTTCGATGCTTTTACTTCGCTCGTCCTTACCCAATCCTTTACGTGAGAAAATACGTACATTGGTGACCGTCCCCTCCACACCGGGCGGCACGCGCAGCGAGGTATCGCGCACCTCACCCGCCTTTTCGCCGAATATGGCGCGCAGCAGCTTTTCTTCGGGGGAAAGCTGAGTTTCGCCTTTCGGCGTAATCTTCCCAACTAGAATATCGCC
>JBFJTQ010000248.1:0-5220 GCA_041625275.1 Binatia bacterium
ATATTAGTTTCAGGGTAACTCTGATAACCTTCGTAAGCGTTAGACGGATGCCAACGGAGTGAACTGATGTCTTTCCTCAAAGAGAAATTATCCGCTCTTCCTTCACGTCCGGGCGTCTACTTGATGCGCGACCAAGCGGGCAAGGTGATCTACGTGGGGAAGGCAAAAGATCTCCGCGCCCGCGTGCGGGCCTATTTCAATCACGCAGACGAGCGGTCGCAAGTTCAGTTTCTTCTCCGCAGGGTCGAAGATGTCGAAACCCTGGTCACGAGCAATGACAAGGAAGCCCTCATTCTCGAAAACAACCTAATCAAGCAATATAAACCGCGGTACAACATCCGCTTGAAGGACGACAAGAGCTACTTGAGCATCAAGGTGACAACCCAACACACTTGGCCGCGGATATTGACGACGCGCAAAATCGTCAAGGATGGCAGCCGTTATTTCGGACCTTTTTCTTCGGCGATTGCGGCGCGCGAAACCGTAGATATCATTGAAAAGCACTTTTTACTGCGCAACTGCACGGACCACAATTTCAGAAACCGCAGCCGCCCCTGCTTGCAGTACCAGATCAAACGATGCATGGCCCCTTGTGTCCTCCCCGTGAGAGCCGAAGACTACCAAGAGCAGGTGCGCCAAGCCGTTTTGTTCATCGAAGGCCGCCAACAGCAATTATTGACAGAGTTGAAGCGGCGGATGCAGGAGAAGGCGGAGGCGTTGGAGTTCGAAGCAGCGGCGAAGATTCGCGACCAAATGCAGGCCGTGGAACAGACGCTGGAGAAGCAGCGCATGGTCTCCCACTGGGGAGTGGACCAGGACATCTTCGGCCTCTATCGGGCGGGCGGCTTCATTGAGGTTCAGGTGCTATTCGTGCGTCAGGGGAAGCTCACGGGCAATCAGTCGTTTTCCCTCGGCGACCTCGAGTTTCCCGACGAGGAGATCATGGGCGCCCTGGTAAATCAATTCTACCAGGGTCCGCGCTTCATCCCCGACGAGATTCTTGTGCCCGTCGCTCTGGACGATGGTGACGTGCGCGAGGAATATCTCAGCGAGCGTAAGGGGAAGAAAGTTCTTGTGCTGAACCCGCAAAGAGGGGACAAGCGACGCCTGGTCGAGATGGCGGAAGACAATGCGCGCCAGAGTTTTGGCGAGAGACACGATCAGGAGAAAGCTCGTGAAACGATGCTGCGCGAGCTGCAGTCTGAGCTGCGGTTGAAACAGTATCCTCAGCGCATCGAGTGTTTTGATATCTCGATGATTCACGGAGCGCACGCGGTGGGATCGCGGGCGACATTCATCAACGGCGAACCGGACAAGGCCCATTACCGCCATTATCGCATCCGCAGTATCGACCCGTCATCCGGCGGGGATGATTTCGGCATGATGCTGGAAGTCTTGAGGCGCCGATTCGGGGGCAGCAAGGACGGCGGGGACCTTCCCGATTTGGTGGTCGTGGACGGCGGCAAGGGTCAACTCGCGATGGCGCTGGCCGCCATGGCGGAGCTAGGTGTTCACGGCGTCGATGCCGTTGGCCTTGCCAAAATGCGCGTTCACGCGGCTGCCCGCAGCTCTGAGATCGAGCGCTCCGAGGAGAGAATCTTTATTCCCGGCCAGAGTAATCCGGTCATTCTCAAGCGCAACTCCAACGCGCTTTTCCTGCTGCAGCGCGTGCGCGACGAGGCACACCGGTTTGCGATTACCTATCACAAGCAATTGCGTTCGAAACAGACCCTCTATTCCACTCTCGAGCGTATTCCCGGAATAGGCGCCGCGCGCAAGAGGGCGCTGTTGCGTACGTTCGGCAGCATGCGGGGAATCGAAGAGGCGTGCCTCGAAGACCTGCTGAAGGTCCCGTCCATCAACGAGAAAATCGCCGGCCAGCTCTGGCGCTTGCTGCATCCCGGCTTGCCCTGAAGGCGCTCACATGCCGCCCGCAAGCGCCGCATCAGCGATGTCGAACCCAGCGCTTCGCCTACCGTCCGCCTGGCTCTTTTGTGTTACGGGGTCACTGCTTGGCGGACAGGCGGCCGCCGCGATTCGTTGGGATATTTCGACACAGACGATTTTGCTCTCCTTGGCGCTGTTGACGCTGCCCTTTGTATTGTTCAAGAGACGATATGGGCTGTTAGTGGTGGTGTGCGGGATGGTATTTATCCTGGGGTATCAGAGACACCGCCAGGCGCTGTTTCCAGCATTTGGCCCCAATCATATTCGCTCGGTAATGGGCGAGGAGTCCGAACTCTACCTGGAAGGGACGCTGAGCCATGAACCCGAAAAGCTGCCCGACCGAAGCCGATGGTGGCTGCGCTGCGAGCGAATTTGGCACCCCACCGGCGCCGAGGAGGTCCGAGGGAATCTCTTGCTCAGTGTGCGGCGCGTTGAGCGGGAGTGGCACTACGGCGACCGCATTCGAACCGTCGTTCGGCCCAAGGCGCCGCGCGATGGCGGTAACCCCGGCGGGTTCGATTACGCGACCTACCTCGCTCGCCGCGACGTCTACGCCACGGCGTTTCTCGAAAGCGATGGGAAGGTGGAGTTGGTGGCGAATGGGGCTGACACTGTGCGCGGATTGGTCGAAAGCCTGCGCCGCCGCATTCGGAGCTACCTTGAGCGCAACTTTTCTCCCGCAAGCGGCGCTCTGACGAAGGCTCTGGTCGTGGGGGATATGGGCGAAATATCGAGGCAGGTGCGCGCCGACTTTACAGCTGCGGGAGTCAATCACGTCTTGTCGATTTCCGGACTACATGTGGCCATGTTGGGGTTAGTGGTCTTCTGGATGGTGCGCTGGGGCTGCTCGTTTAGCCTGTACTGTTTGATGCGCTGGAATCTGCTCAAGATCGCGACCTTCTGTTCCTTCGTGGCGGTCGTGTTTTACACAGCGCTTGCCGGCGCGATGGTGCCCACGGTTCGTTCGGCAATCATGATTGGAGTCTATGAGCTGGCGGTTTTGCTCGATCGTGAAGATGAAGTCGTGACGAGCCTGACGTTCGCCGCGCTGCTGATTGCGATGGTGTGGCCCGGAGTGATCGCGGATATTTCATTCCAGCTTTCCTTTGTGGCGGTGTTTTTTATTGCCTGGGGTATGCGGCAGATTCAACGCTGGTTCCCAATTCAGCCAAGAGCCCATTTACCGCAAGAACAGAGTTGGCTAAGACCCAAGGTGCGGCAGGTCGGTTTGCATTTAGCGGTTCCAATACTGGGTACGATTGGCACCGGGCCGCTCATCGCCCATTACTTTGGCCATCTATCTCTGGCGGGTTTCTTGTCTAACATCGTGATCGTCCCTTTGGTTGGCTTCATCGTGGTCCCGCTTGGATTGTTGATCGGCTTTCTCTCGTTGATGCTTCCCCAACTTGCGTCCATACTCGCCTGGCTCGCGGAATGGCCGTTGGCGTTGACGATTTGGCTTGTGGGTTTCTTTGCTCGCTTGCCCTTCGCCAATATCGGAGTTCCCGCGCCCAATCTTGCGGAAATCGTATGCATATACCTGCTGTTCCTGGCGCTTTTGCTTGTGGGAAAAAATCGTTATGCACTCGGCGCTGCCGGCTTGGCGACTTTGCTGCTGGCGGCGGCTGCTGGCTTTTGGTGGAGCGAGCGCCGGATGCGCACGGAGTTGCGCGTCACGCATCTCAATGTGGGCAACGGCGATGCGGCCGTCGTTGAACTTCCCGGTTCAAAAGTGCTGCTCATCGATGCCGGCGGCACAGCGGTGGGTGATTTTGATACCGGAGAAGGAATCGTCGCCCCCTTTCTGCGAGCGCGAAAGATCCTCAAAGTCGATTACCTCCTGTTGAGCCATCCCCGGGTCGATCACTACGGAGGAATGCGCAGCATCTTGAACGAGTTTGCGCCGTCGGAATTTTGGTCCGGACCGACGCGAGGTCGGACGGCGCGTTTTGACGATCTCGAAGAGGCTCTAGAAAGAACAAAACCAAAGCGCATCACGCTCAGCAACGGGGAGCCCTGCCGTACTATTGATGGCGTTAAAATGTGTGTCCTTTATGCCCCGCACGACAAAGCGGAGGAGACCTCGGTTGTGCTCCGGCTGGAATTTGGCAAAGTCCGGTTTCTTTTCGCTGGCGATATTGACAGGCGCGATGAGCGGTTGTTACAGACCATGGGCGAGGATCTGCGTAGCGCCATTGTCAAGGTACCGCGTCATGGCAGCGCAAGCTCCAATACGGCGGAGTTCATCGCTGCGGTGCGCCCCAAGGCCGCGGTCTTCTCGATGGCGGCGCCGACGGGTCATGCGCGGCGCCGCGATGAGGTGGTCGAGCGCTACCGCGACGCCGGCGTCGAGATCTTCCGCACAGACGAGGACGGCGCCGTCATTTTCGAGACCGACGGCAGCGCGATCCGCTATCAAGGGTACAAGAGCGGCAGAAGAGGGAAAATCGAGCTGTGACCCGGGCTTTGCTGAATCCCGTGGCGAGTCCGTAAGGCGCGGTCACAAACTCGATCCAATCCAGGAGATAGCTCGCATTCATCCATCGGCTAGGCAAGCGCCTTGAGTTCCTCGATGTAGTCCTTGAAACCGGCTTCCAAGTCATACTCCGGCTCCCAATCCAGCACTTGCTTGGCCTTGGTAATGAGCATCGGCTGTTTAGCGGAGCGCGGCTTGGTCCCGGGTATGATCTCAACTTGCAGCTTGGGCAATAATTTTTGCACCAAGGCGACCAAGTCATCAAACTTGACAACGACCCCCGTCCCGATGTTCAGGGTGACGGGCGCAGAAAGAGGCCTCGTGGCGGCCTTGTCCAACGCGTGGCCCAAATCCTTGTAGTAGATATATTCGAAGTCCCGTGCGGATTCCTGGGGGATTGTTGCCACGCCACCTTT
The DNA here is from genome assembly GCA_041625275.1 of Binatia bacterium. Classification (GTDB taxonomy): domain Bacteria; phylum Desulfobacterota; class Binatia; order UBA9968; family UBA9968; genus JBFJNS01. The sequence continues at coordinate 4,840 of JBFJTQ010000248.1, forward strand.
GAGGCCCGTTTGCAGCATGTTCTGCACCATTTCGCCGCCCCCGGAGCCTCCGGCAAAGATACCTTTGCCGAACTCGCCGCCCAGATGCTCGACAAGATTTCCCGCCTCGACGCCGGCTATGCCTTGCGCGTGCTCGGCCAGGCGTAGCCGCGCGCGAACACACACCCGCCCCGGAGGCTTTTACTTGATTCGTTTTTTTCGTATCAACCATCAAACGTGCACACAATCCGATTGAGGTGATCTCATGGCACAAAGCTTTCAACACGACAAACCCCCGGCTCGCATCAACCTCTTTCTGGAGGTGCAGACCGACGGGGCGAAGAAAAAGGTCGAACTGCCCCTCCGCATGCTCGTCATGGGCGACTTTCTGGGGCGCGAAAC
>JBFJTQ010000249.1:0-5202 GCA_041625275.1 Binatia bacterium
GGAGCCTTGGCCTTGAGCCCCGCGAGCTGAATCCCGTCGTTGGTGTATGCGTGCACCTGTCCCTGAACGAGAGCCTGAAAGGCGGCGGGCTGATCTGGAAACTCCAGCAACCGGGCCTTAGGAACCCGCTCGCGGATGATGCGGGCGTTGGTGGATCCCTGCTGAGCCGCGACACGGCGGCCATCGATGGATTGGATTCCCTTTATGGGACTTCCTTTCTTGACGAGAAACTGCGCCCCCGTAACGAAGAACGTGAGACTAAAATCGACGCTCTCTCGCCTCGCTCTCGTGTCGGTCATCGTTTCGGCGATCAGATCGACGGCATTGGAGGTGAGCAACGGGATGCGCGTTTGGGGCGTCGATTCCTTGTTCTCGAGCTTTATGGGTTTGCCTAGTTTTTTTGCAATGACGGGCAGAATCGTTTGGGCGACGAGATCGATGGAGAATCCTACCCATTCATTATTTTTGTTAACGAAGGCAAATGGCGGGGAACCGGTACGGGTGCCAATGGTCAAAGTCGCGGTGCGGTCGATCTTCTCCAATGTCGTTTCCGCCATGGTCGCCCCGCTGTTTGCGACAAGGCCAACTGCCGTCACAAGAACCATTAGAAATGATTTCATGGTGTTCTCCTCAGTGCGAGAGAATTTTGCTTAAGAACTGTTGCGCTCGCGGCGATTGTGGTGCCGTAAAGAACTGTTCCGGTTCGCTCTCCTCAAGAATCGTTCCCTCGTCCATAAAGACGATGCGGCGGGCGGCGCGCCGCGCAAATCCCATTTCATGCGTGACGACCACCATGGTCATCCCTTCTCCCGCAAGGTCCGTCATGACCTCCAAGACCTCGTTGATCATTTCGGGGTCCAATGCGGAGGTGGGCTCATCGAAAAGCATGATTTTGGGCTCCATGGCGAGGGCGCGGGCAATGGCGACTCGCTGTTGCTGTCCGCCCGAGAGATTGGCAGGATAAGCGTTTGCCTTGTCAGGGATTCCGACTCGTTCCAGCAGGTTCATGGCGATTTTGCACGCGTCGGCAGCGATCAGCTTTCTTACCTTGACGGGTGCGAGCGTTACGTTCTGCAGCACCGTCATATGCGGATACAAATTGAACGATTGAAAGACCATCCCTACTTTCGCGCGCAACTTGGGGGTGTCGAGTTTGGGATCGGAAAGCGAGATGCCGTCCACGATAATTTTGCCGGATTGGACCCGCTCCAATCGGTTGACGCACCGAATGAGGGTGCTCTTGCCGCTGCCGCTGGGCCCGCAAACGACGACAACCTCGCCCGCCTCAATTGTGAGATCGATGTCCCGTAAAACATGCAAGGAGCCGAACCACTTGTTGACTTTTTGAAATTCAACCACGGATGAGGCTCTACTTGAGGTGCAAGGTTTGCAATTAATGCCCTCGCATACTATATGATCAATGGCGTTTTGCAACAGGGTGGGCCTGAGGGCGTTCGGGAATCCTCGGTGTCGATTCCCGAGATATGGGACCCGGGCGCCGGTCGACGTCATCTTCTGGCCGGACCCGGACTCCCGAACGAATCAAGGTCGACACATCGAGTCGAGCACGCAGTGGATTTCTATCTGGTACGGCATGGTGAAGCGGTTCCCGAAACATCGCATTCGCAGCGCCCCTTGACCCCCCTCGGGCGCGAAGACGTTGAGCGGCTGGGGCGTTGCGCGGCGGCAAGAAACGTGCGGCCTTCCGCCATTTTACATTCCGGCATTCTACGCGCGCAGCAGACGGCAGAGATCCTTGCGCAGCATCTTGCGCCACCCGGGGGTGCGCATCCGATCACGGGTTTATTACCCCAGGATGATCCTTTCGTGGCCAAGGCCGAGATGGAAGCGGCTGAGCAGTCGCTCGTGCTTGTTGGGCACCTGCCGCACTTGAACCGGCTTATCGCTGTGCTCACTCATGGGGATGCCCAGAGCGAGAGCGTGGAATTCCGCCCTGCCACGATGGTGTGCTGCTCCTTTGACGGGAGGGCGTGGAAAATCTCCTGGATTCTCACACTCGAGCCCGGCTGAGCCGCAGTTGACCCACAGCCGAGGATGGTCTAATAAAGGGAAATAAAAAAGTAGCACCGGTAAAGGAAAGGTAAACGCTATGGCATCAGAGACATTGACAATCATCGACAACAGGACCGGCAAACAGTACGAAATACCCATTCGGAACAACGCTATCAAGGCAACGGATTTGTTTCAGATTAAAGTGACCGAGGATGAGGGCCTGGTCAGTTACGACCCGGGATTCATGAATACCGCCTCGTGTCAGAGCAAAATCACGTACATTGACGGGGATAAGGGAATTTTGCGCTACCGGGGCTATCCCATTGAGCAACTCGCAGAGCAGAGCAGCTATCTGGAAACCGCGTATCTGATACTTTATGGCGAACTACCTACAGAATCGGAGCTGAAGAATTGGACGCACCACATTACACACCACTCTCTCGTTCATGAGAACATCAAGAAACTCATTGACGGTTTCCAGTACGACGCGCATCCGATGGGCATCCTGGTCAGTACCGTCGCCGCCTTGTCGACTTTCTATCCTGATGCCAAGAAAATCTTCGACGCTAAGTCTCGCCAAGAGCAAACGTACCGGCTCATTAGCAAGATGCCCACGCTGGCAGCCTTCGCCTACCGGCATAGCATGGGCCTGCGGTACTCTTATCCGGACAATGATCTGAGCTACACTGGAAATTTTCTCAACATGCTGTTTCGCATGACCGAGCTCAAATATAAGCCCAATCCGGTGCTCGAAAAGGCGTTGGATATCCTTTTCATTCTCCATGCAGACCACGAGCAGAACTGCAGCACGAACGCCATGCGCGGCGTCGGCAGTTCGCAACCCGATCCGTATTCCGCGGTGGCCGCGGCGGCCGCGGCACTCTATGGGCCGCTGCACGGTGGCGCCAATGAGGCGGTGCTGAGAATGCTCACGGCGATCGGTTCCAAGGACAATGTTCCAGATTTCGTCAAGAAGGTGAAGGCGGGCGAGGGGCGGCTCATGGGCTTTGGCCACCGGGTATATAAAAACTACGATCCGCGCGCCAAGATCATCAAGGAGATCGCCGACCAGGTCTTTGAAGTCAAGGGGCGTAATCCCCTGCTCGACATCGCACTCGAGCTGGAACGTATTGCATTGCAGGACGATTATTTCATTAAGCGCAAACTCTATCCGAACGTCGATTTCTACTCCGGCCTGATTTATCAGTCAATGGGCTTGCCGACGGACATGTTCCCCGTATTGTTTGCCATTCCCCGCACATCTGGCTGGATGGCTCAGTGGGAGGAGATGCTAATGGACCCCGATCAGAAGATCGCCCGTCCAAAACAGGTCTATCTCGGAGCCCAAAAGCGCGACTACATGCCGATGGATAAAAGGAGGTAAGCAGGCGCTGCGATGCCCTACCGAAGGTGACCGCCGAAGCCGCGGAGAATCACCCGTAACCGTTGTCCCACCCTGATGTGGGAGCTTTTCAAGCCATTGAGCTGCATCAAAGAACGCAGTTCCTGGCCGTAGCGGCGGGCTATGGCGTAGAGCGTATCCCCTTTGCGCACCTCGTGCGTCACTATCTCAACCGGTTCGGCATCGAGGTGTTCTCGATATGCGCGCGCGAAGGCGTTGGCATGCCCAGGAATTTTAAGACGGAAACGATTCTCTCCTGGTGGCGTCAAATCCTGTAGCAGTTCCGGGTTGAGCGCCTGGATGGTTTCAATGTCCGTTCCGGCCATGGCGGCGGCGAGGGCCAAATGGAGATTTCCCCGCACTTCGACCTCTTCGTACGTCAAGGGTGTCTCGTAGGGCACGCTTGGAAAGCCATATTTGCTAGGATTTGAAGCGATGAGCGAGGCGGCTATGAATTTCGGCACGAAGTTGCGCGTCTCATCGCTCAGCTTGGCCATCTCGCTTAGACTCCAAAAATCGTTGGCGCCGGAACGCTGCAAGGCTCGGTCGATGGCGCCTTGCCCGGCGTTGTAGGCCGCCGTTGCCAGGTACCACCTGCCGAAGTAAGCGTGCAGATCCTTCAGGTAGGCCGCGGCGGCGCGGGTGGATTTCACCGGGTCGCGGCGCTCATCGATCCATGAATTAATCCTAAGCCCATATTTGCGCGCCGTGACTGGAATAAACTGCCAAAGACCGACCGCGTCGGAGGGAGAAGACGCTTGTGGATCGAAGTTGCTCTCGATGAGCGCAAGATAGGCCAGTTCTTCCGGCAACCCCTCCTCGCGAAGAACGGACGCGATCATGGGAAAATATTTGCCTGAGCGAGCTAGAGACTTCGCGAAATAGGCACTTTGCGTCTTGGAGAAATCCTTGATGAAATAACGCACCCGCGGATGCTCCCTGGCAGCTTTGGAAAACTCGAGTCGGCGCCTTTCCACAGGCTGCAAGACCGCTCGGTCCAGATCTTTTTCCAGTAAGTCGAGCAGACGATCATCCGCGCGCGGCCCCTGCGCTTTTTGCAGGGCAGTAGGACTTTCGTCCCAACCTTTGATTGATTTGCTTTTTGGCTCAGACTTCGGCAGCCCTTTTGCGACTTCGAGTTTTGGAGGCGCAACGGACTCCGGCGTGGAAACGACCGGGAGATCCTCTTCCATAATGATTTGCTCCCGGTCTTGGAGCGCTTGTACGGGCGGTTCAGTCAGGGGCGCAGTAAGATCTTCTTTCTGAAGGTCTTGACGCTCAATTTGCGCCTCGAAAGACGGGCTGTAAACCGGCGCAGGCTCAGGGGGAGATATCGCAGGCTCAATTTGTTGCGCGGGCCCCAAGCGAGATGTCGCAGGCCGAATCTCGTGCGCGGGGGCCGCAGCGGCATCGGTTTTTTTGCCGCGTTCTGGTGCGATTAGCGAACGCGAGCAACCGTAAGTTCCGCCAACTGCCAAACTGAGCGCAAAAATGACCGTTCGGGCGAACATACGAGAAACCAACGGACCTGCGGACGATACTCGAATTGGCTGTGAGATGCAACCGTATTTTTTCGGCCCTGGCCGCTAAAGCAGAGAGAGGACGCTGCGATCCTCGGACCGGAGCCGAGGCGAGACCTAGGGAATGATATCATCACGCGACTGCGCGGGGATGGCAGTCGGTTTGATCTGTGAGCCTTGCTCATCGAGCCGTGGCCCGCAGGATCTTTAAGTTACGAACGTGAACGGCCCACGAGCGTAACCCTCTTTCATGTTTTGAAGTCGGGA
>JBFJTQ010000250.1:0-5192 GCA_041625275.1 Binatia bacterium
GATAACTACCCGGTCAACGATCTCTCCATGAGCGACGAGTTGCACATCGGACCTCTGGAAGGGCGTGATCCGCGCCTTTGTGAGGCGGTGTACGCCTATCTGAACAATCCCCTCGTGCAAGAACAGCTCAGTTTGATCCCTCTGGCAACCTGCTTTGCCTATGCGGCGAGCCCTGAAGCCTATGCCGCCGAGTCGAGTTGGAACGAGATCATTCGCCAGTGCTTCGGCAGCAACGCCCTTCGCCATTGGCGGGCGATCAGAGCGTTCTGCACGGCCCAGCAAAGGGCAAAAAAGGCCCGCCGCCCCCTGCAACTAACGGCCAGGGAGCGGCGCCGATTGCACGCCGCTCTGGCCTATGTCCAGAGTCAGCGCGGAGAGAAGTGGACAAGAGAGATTCGGCCATGGCGAGATCTCATCGCCAGCGCCGTGAAATAAGATCCAGCAGGGACGGTCAACGCGCCTCCTTCCCGCGTAATCAGTGCTTCGGCACCTGCGTCAAACTTTTTTTCATTTCGAAAACAACTCCCCTCGGCCGCCCTGTCTCCTTGATACACCCTTGAGACTGTCGTAAATATGTAGCATGGCGACCACGCGATCTCAGCTACGCGCAACGTCCGGCATTCATGATGCGCTCCGTCCTGGGGAGTTGGTCACGACGATGCGTGAGTTCCGCACGCGCACGCTCGATCTCGTTGCCGATCTCGACAGTGACCAGATGATCGGGCCGCGCCTGCCGATCGTCAATCCTCCGCTCTGGGAGATCGGACATGTCGCGTGGTTCCAGGAATTCTGGACCCTGCGCCATTTGCGCAACGAGAAGCCGCTCATTGAAAACGGGGACCAACTCTATAATTCCACCGACGTGGCTCATGACATTCGCTGGGAACTTATTCTTCCTTCTCGTGAAAACACCCTGCGGTATATGGCGGAGGTGCTGTCGAGAACCATCGGCCGCGTCGCCAACGCGAGCGCCCTCACTGCGGATGAGGTTTACTTCTATTTGCTCGCCACGTTCCACGAGGGCATGCACGCCGAGGCTCTGGCTTACACGCGGCAGACCCTGAGCTACCCCGCACCGCGGTTCACAACGGAGACGCAAACTTCCCCCGAACACGGCGGCCCATGTCCCGGTGATGTTGAGATTCCAGGAGGCGTTTTCACCATAGGGGCCGCCCATGATTCCCCGTTTGTGTTTGACAACGAAAAATGGGCCCACGTGGTAGAGATCGAACCCTTTGGTATCGCCAGGGCGCCCGTTACCAACGGTGAGTTTGCGGAATTTGTCGAAGCGGGAGGCTACGTTACCCCTGAGTACTGGAGTCCGGACGGCTGGCGCTGGTTGCAAACCGGCGGGTCGCCGGCGCTTGAAAACTCGTTTTCGCGTTTTTGGAACAGGACGCTAGACGAGTCGGCCGCACAACTGATATCAAACGAAATACCCGAGCATCCGCGCTACTGGCATCGCGAGGCCAATGGTCGGTGGCTCCAGCGCATCTTTGATCGCTTTGAGCCGCTTCACGAGTACTTTCCGGTACTCCACGTGAGCTGGTATGAAGCGGAAGCCTATTGTAACTGGGCCAAGAGGCGATTGCCGACGGAGGCGGAATGGGAAGCCGCAGCCTCGGGCGAGCGGGACGCCGACGGTCGGCGTCTTGGCGATCAGCGCCGTCATTTTCCATGGGGGAACGATCCGCCTTCCGCGGAACGAGCCAATTTGGACTGGCGCCATTCGGGGCTCGTCGAAGTCGGCGCTTACGCGGCCGGCGACAGCGCCTTCGGTTGTCGTCAGATGATCGGTAACCTGTGGGAATGGACCGCCGACGATTTTAAGCCCTATCCGGGGTTTACAGCAGACCCGTACAAGGAGTATTCGCAGCCCTGGTTCGGCATGCACAAAGTGCTGCGCGGGGGTTGCTGGGCAACGCGTTCGCTCCTGATTCGCAATACGTGGAGGAATTTCTACACGCCGGACCGATGGGACGTTTGGGCCGGCTTTCGCACTTGCCCAAAGTGATCAGACAACGTGAAGATTCAACTCATCACGCCAGCACCTCTTCGTTTCAATAACGGCAACAAGATCACCGCCGTCCGATGGTGGGGCCTGCTCCGCGACCTGGGCCACAGGATCGTCTTAAACCAGTCCTACGATGGCAAGCCCTGCGACCTGCTCATCGCGCTCCACGCGCGGCGCAGCTACGATTCGATTCGCCGCTTCCACGAGGACCACCCCGAACTGCCGCTCATCGTCGTCTTGACGGGCACCGATCTCTACCGCGATATTCACACAAACCCTAACGCCCAGCGCGCTCTCGAACTGGCGACACGCATCATTGCCCTGCAGCGAATGGCCTTTGCCGAACTTCCAAAACGGCACCACGCCAAAACGCGCGTCATCTATCAGTCCGCCAAACCGATCCGTGTTCTGCCTCCCACCAGGGACAGCGGAGCCTTCAGAGTCTGCGTCATCGGCCATCTGCGCAAAGAGAAAGATCCTCTCCGGACGGCGTACGCGGTGCGCCGCCTTCCCCGGCAATCGGGGATCGAAGTGCTCCACGTCGGTCGGCCATTGGAGGAAAACTTGCAGCGCCGCGCGCGCGCCGAGGCGGCACGCAATCCGCGCTATCGCTGGATAGGAGAAACGCCTCACTGGAAAGCGCGGCGCATCCTGGCGCGCAGCCACCTGACCGCCATCACCTCCCGGATGGAAGGAAGTTCCAACGTCCTCTGCGAAGCGCTCGCTTCTTCGGTGCCGGTGGTGGCTTCAAAAATTTCCGGGCTCCAGGGAACTCTGGGCGATGATTACCCGGGTTATTTTAGCGTCGCCAACACACGCGAACTCAGGGCCTTGCTTCTCAAAGCCGAATCCGATGCTTCCTTCTACCGTTCCTTACGGCGTCACTGCGCGCGCTTGTCCTCTCTCGTAGACCCCAAACGCGAGTCCTCGTCCTGGCGTGCGCTCTTGCGCGAATTGCAATGAACCATCTACCGACGTTCAAACCGTTCAACCGCTTCGCTCCGTTCAAATCGGTCAAGGCGTTCAATGTGCGCGCCCTATGCCACGTGCCATTAGCCATTTCCCGCACGCCATGCGCCATGCCCTTTGCGCCTGCTACGTGTGACGTTCCTCCTCCCGGATCCACGTCTTGACCCAGGGGAGCAATGCATAAGCCGGCATAGACAGGAAAAACGTAATGGCGAAGTAGTTGCCGTAGCCGTAGTGCTCGGCTCCCAGACCGCTGACTCCGCCAACCAGCCGACCGGTAAGAGAAAAAATCGACGACAAAAAAGCATACTGCACCGTAGCGTGCTCCTTCTGACAGATGTTCATGAGAAAAGCGAGAAACGCCGCAGTCCCCAGCCCGCCGCTGAAGGACTCGAAGATCGAGGCGCCGTAGAGCCCAAATCTTCCGAGATCGAACCACGCCACGAATGAATAGCCAAGATTGGAAACGGCCTGGAGCAAACCAAGAAACCAGATTCCATGAAAAATTCCAAAGCGGGTAATGAAGGCCCCGCCGATCAAAGCGCCAATTACAGAAAGAACAATCCCAAAACTCGTGGGCACCAGTCCGATTTGAAACATCAAGTCCTCGCGGATCGGCCATATCGACTTTCCATAATCCACCCAGAAGGGCTTGACCATCGGCCCGATGGAAAATTCGCCCAGCTTGTATGTCAGCACAAACAACACGAGCGGCAGCACCCGCCAGGTTCCCGCCCATCCGGTAAACCCCTTCAACCAATGCTCCCGCGACTCCGCCGGGAGATTGAGCTGTGGAATGGCTAGCGAGGCTAACCCCAGTCCCGCAAAAACGACACCAGCGACAACGAAGAGCGTGCTCCACTCTAGCGCGGCGGCGAGAAAGACCAGCCCACCACCGACGCACACCAAGGCGACGCGGTAAGCCGAAGCCCTTACGCCATTGGCTGCTCCCTGCTCCTTTCGGTCCACCAAACCGACGGAATAAGAATCAATAGCCACATCCTGAGTCGCGGACAATGCAGTCAGGGCCAGAATGAGAAGCAAAACCATGACGCCTACCGATGCGACATCGATCAAGGGTAAGGCAGCTAGCACCCCGGCGATACCAATCATGCAGCCACTTACCCACGCCCGTCGATCGCCGTAGCGATGCACCAAGGGTGACCAGAAGACCTTCAGGGAATAAGGCATTTCAAGAAGCCGAAGTCCACCGATCGCGCGAAGCGATACGCCGTTGATCCGGAAGTAAACCGGTAACACTTCCCACAAGATCGCCGCGGGAGCGCCCTCGATAAAGTAAAGCAGGGCCACGATGCCGAGCTTTTTGCGCGACTGCGGCGGCAACTCCCCGGCCCCAATCAGCTTCCAAATCCAGGTTGACATAGCGATACCTACATATAAAAGCAATTGGCCCTAGATTCTAGTGCGTTCTCGCTGAAAAGCACCGGCTTGCCGAAAGCGGCTTACTCGCCCCATCCTCAAATATGGAAGTCATTGCAGACGGGCTCAGCCCACCAACCTACACGACAGCAGCCTTGGATGGAGGAAATGACCCGGATTTAACGGCGTCTTCACCTCAGCTTCAAGTGATCGTCATTATTCGGGCGCAATATTAACGTGGAAATCTTGAACTAAGAAGGAGCCAGTATCCAGATGAGATTTCGCTGCCGAAACCCCTGCCGGAGTTCACCGAACGTTAACCGGTCTGTAACAAAGCTGTAACAATCAAGGATTAAGAATTCAAAAAGAGGAGAGAACTGATGAAGAAAGTGCTGTCAGCTCTAGCCTTCACGGCCGCGTTCGGAATCGCTGCGGCCATGGCCAGAGCCCAAATAGTTAAGATTGACGGATCCAGTACGGTTTTTCCAATTACGGAGGCAGTCGCTGAAGAATTCCAAATGGCCAAGAAAGGCAAGATTCGCGTCACTGTTGGCATTTCCGGCACGGGCGGCGGATTCAAGAAATTTTGCCGTGGCGAAATTGATATCGGCGGCGCATCCCGGCCGATTGAGCAATCCGAGATCGATGCCTGCCGTAAAGCCGGAATCCAATTCGTCGAATTGCCAGTAGCCTTCGATGCGATCACGGTCGTCATCAACCCCAGCAACAGGTGGGCTTCAACCATGACCGTAACGGACCTCAAAAAGATGTGGGAACCGTCAGCACAAGGCAAAGTCACGACCTGGAATCAAATTCGTTCCGATTGGCC
>JBFJTQ010000251.1:0-5161 GCA_041625275.1 Binatia bacterium
GGATCGCATAGGCCTCGTAATCTATTGCGGTGCGGAGAAAGTCGAATGGGCCCGCAGCTTATTACTAGAAGCCGGAGCCAAGGAGATAGGCGATGAAAAATTTTAGCGTTATTGTGCTCGTGGCCTCCGTAGCCTTCATGGCGGGGGCGGGACTGACTTATGTGTCTGTGACACCCTGGATATCCGATATGGCGGATCAGGTGTCCATCAAGACCCAGGAGAGACCATTTCTGCCTCCCCAGGGTTCCGTGGCCAGTGATCTTATGGGAGGGGAAGTCACGGTATCCGGTGGGGAGCCGGCCCGGGAAGCGGGTCATCAAGAACAAGCGGGCCATGACCATGGCCCGGGCCCAGCGGCTAGCTCCGGACATCATCACGAACCCACAAAAGCGGCCAAGCCGCAAAAGAAAACTCAGCCGCATGATCACGGTGCATCCGGGGACGCTCATGATCATTCTTCGCATTCGCATGGGCCGGCGAAAAGCAAAAAATCTCTGCACGAGTATTCTCGTGACAAGCAAGCAGCTGCGACGCACGGGCACCACGATGGAATGGGCAAGGGCCATGCCCACGCCGAGGTTTCGGCATCCGCCACGCACGCGGCCGCGGCGAATCCGGTTAAACCGACCCCGGCGTCAGTCCGGCAGGGCGAAGAGCTGTTTAACGTTTATTGTGCCGTCTGCCACGGTCGTGAAGGACGAGGCGGCATGCCCATGGAGAAGACTCTGGCAGACATCCCCAAATTTACGCCGCAATTGCTGCGGCGCGAGTCGGACCCGCATATGTTCAGCATGATCAGCACGGGCCACGGTCCGATGCCTGGCTACGCTGAAGCTTTGAAATCGGAGGAGCGCTGGCACGTCGTCAATTATTTGCGGACATTGCAAGACGAGCCCGCGGACAGGAAAGAGCAAAATTCGAGCAAAGGAAAAGGGAGATGAATTCCAGGCGTGTAGCGATAGCCTTGCTGCTCCTGGCGCTGGCCTCCGGGATCTTCTTGTCGGGCTGGCAACTGGCGGGCGACGATTCGGCCCGCGTGTGGCAGGCGTTCCTGGTCAATTTGTTGTTCTTTTCGGGCATCGCGCAGGCGGGCCCCGTTTTGGCGGCCATCTACTATCTGACCGAGGGACGCTGGGGAGCGCCTGTCATGCGATTGTGTCTGGGGTTAGGATGGTTCTTGCCAGTCTCGTTGCTCCTGTTTGCCGTCTTGTTTGCGGGCTTTCCCTATCTTCCCACTGGCTCACCCGAATCCCCTGCGCGGCAGACATGGTTCTCGCTTGCTTTCTTTTCGGGGCGTGATCTGGTCGCGCTCGGTTTGCTTTACTCGGTGAGTCTTGTGTTTACGTACCGATTCCTCGGGCTCCTATCGCAAGGCCCGCGCGACGACCGCAATGATTATAGTGAGCGCTCATCAACGGGCCGGCCTCCGAGCAGTGTTCACGAGAGGCGCGCGGAGTCGTCGCTCACGGGTTTGGCTTCGTTGGTTCTAGGTCTGTATGCGGTCGTGTTTTCCCTGATCGGCTTCGATCTGGTGATGGCGCTCGACGACCATTGGTATAGCACCCTTTTCGGCGGCTATTTTTTTATGAGCAGTTTCTACGCCGGTTTGGCCGCGATCACGATTATCGCGGTTCTCGCCAAAGGAGAGTTGGGACGTGACGAAGCGATAGAAGAAACTCATCTGTGGGATTTGGGCAAACTGCTGTTCGCTTTTTGTATCCTCACCGCCTACTTCGTATGGTCACAATTTCTCGTTATCTGGTATGGGAATTTGCCGGAAGAGGTGGGATTCTTCATTTTGAGAATGCAAAACGACGCATGGGCATGGCTAACGTGGGCCACCCTGATATTGATTTTCGCGATTCCCTTTGTCGCCCTTCTCAGTCAACGGGCCAAGCAAAGTCCGGTAGTTTTGTTCCTTGTGGGGAGCCTTGTCTTGATCGGGTTGTGGCTTGAGCGTTATTTGCTGATCGTCCCTTCCTTGGCCGTCACGGAGGGAGTTCTCATCGGGTGGATCGAGGCTATCGTGACGCTCGCGTTTCTCGCCGCGTTGATTACTAGTTACGGCGTTTATTCGCAGATTTTGCTTCCGCGGTGGGCCCGGGTCCGGGTTTCGGGTTAAATGTGCGAGGTCTATCCAGAAGAGTGAAGATGGCGTAGGTGCAACGATATTCGTTCAAATCAATCTAATAACAGTGAAAGGAATCATTTATGAAAATTAACTTTGGCCGAAACAATTTTCGCTGGCTAGCCTTCGTAGGTTTTTGGCTGGGCTTTATGAGCCTGACCGGTATCCCGAATCAAGAAATCTTCGCTCCGAGAACGCTGCTGGCGCAATCCGTGGTAGAAGGGCAGGGCAAAGTCATTGCGGTTACTCCGGAGAAGCAGCAGGTCGTGCTCGAGCACGGCGAGATCAAAGGTTTCATGGACGCCATGACGATGGGCTACAAGGTCAGCTCGACATCCATGCTCCAAGGACTTAAAGCGGGCGACGCGGTTCGTTTCAGTATCGACCCAAAGAAAAGCATCATCGTGAAAATCAATAAAGTGGAGAAGTGACGCAATGGAGCGGAAGCTCAAAAGAATGCTCGTCGGCAGATTGCCCTTAATAGTTCTATCATTGCTCATTGTAGCAGGTTGCGCTCCTTATAAGTTGGAACCGTTAACCACCGCTCACCCTGCCCACCCGGAGGCTGCGGCGGTGCCCGAGCCTCCGCGGTCGAAGACGCTCGCGTATACCAAGGCGGACCTGCCATCATCCCTCCCATCCCATGCCTCATCCATGGATATGAAAACGGAGGTGATGGCGGAAAAACATGGCTCCGGCGCTCCAACATCGAGCCCGCCGCGGACCGCTGTTGGAGAGGGGAGCGTCGTTGCCGTGGTTCCGAGCAGCGGCCAGATCGTGTTGGAACATGGGGAGATCAAAGGTTTCATGGATGCCATGACGATGGGTTATCGGGTCGAGACGACCTCAGTGCTGGAGGGCCTCAAACCAGGAGACCAGGTGCGCTTCACGATTGATACAGGGAAGCAGGCCATCATCAAGGTCGAGAAGCTAAACCGATGACCGAAGCCGCAAATTTCTAACAACGATTAGAAGCGGGAGTGACGGGATGTTGTCGAGAAAACTTCTAAGGATTTTAATTATTCCGATGTTCTTAATTTTCGGCGGCTGCGCAAGCGTGAGGCTTAATGCGGGTTTTTCTGAAATCAGTGCCAGCATAGAGGAGCGAACCGCCGCCAGAATCTTTTGGAACAACGGGACAGAGTTGGATAAAGAGGCAACGGAAAAAGTTGAGGCGCTTTTGAAAGAGAAGCTCAATGCCGACCGCGCTGTGCAAATTGCCTTGATCAGCAACCGAGACTTGCAGGCCACGTATTCGGATCTAGGTATTGCCCAGGCAGACTTAGTGCAAGCTGGTTTGCTGAGCAATCCGATTTTCGACGGCGCCATGAGGTGGCCGACACCTGGCGGGGGCAAGCCCGAGATGGAGCTTGCGGTGGCGATGAATTTTCTCGATATCTTCTATCTGCCGCTGCGCAAGCGCGTGGCGGCAGCGCGATTCGAGGAAGCGAAAACTCGAGTGAGCGGGTTAGTGTTGGATTTTACGGGACAAGTTCGAGGCGCCTTTCTTTTGCATCAAGCAAACGAGCAAATGCTGGAACTGCGCCGCACGGTTGTCAAGGCGCTCAACGCCTCCTTCGAGGTCGCGCGGCGATTGTACGAAGCCGGAAACATCTCAGACCTCGACCTCGCCCGGGAACGAGCGCTTTTCGAGACGGGGAAATTAGCGCTTGGCGCCGCGGAGGTTGCCGTGCGGCAGAGCCGCGAAGATCTCAATGTCCTGATGGGACTATGGGGAAGACAAACGGACTGGCAGACCGAAGAGCGTCTGCCGGAGATGCCGCGGGAGCCCATCGAGACAGAGGATATAGAGCGTGTCGCACTCGAGCGCAGCGTCGATCTATTGAACGCTCGTCAGCGGGTCATCTCCGCCGGGGAACAGCTAGGACTGAACCGAGCGGTAGCTCTAATACCGGAATCGCACATGGGTGCGTTGGGGGAGCGCAGCGATGGAGCGTGGGAAGTCGGCCCGGTGCTGGAGTTTCCCATTCCCATATTTGATCAAGGACAGGGGCGAACCGCCCGCGCCGCGGCAGAGCTCAGGCGTGCCCAACAGGAATATTACGCAATGGCAATCAAAATCCGCGCGACCGCGCGAACGCTTCGAGATCGAACCCAAGGGGCTCGGGATCGCGCTCTGTACTATCGCGACATCATGCTCCCGCTGTTTGAGCGTATCGTGAATGAAGCCCAATTGCACTATAACGCCATGCAGCTTGGTCCCGTTCAGTTATTGCGTGTTCGCGAGCAGCAGATCGAGACCGGCGCTATGTATATCGAAGCGCTGCGTGACTACTGGTTGGCTCGAACGGAGCTGACGCAGCTCTTAAACGGTCGTTTGCCGGGAGGCAATGGAGCGCGCGGCGGCGAGGGCGCTGGGGCAATGAGGAGAGGTGGTCCGCAAGGGCGTAATCC
Source organism: Binatia bacterium (assembly GCA_041625275.1). Classification (GTDB taxonomy): domain Bacteria; phylum Desulfobacterota; class Binatia; order UBA9968; family UBA9968; genus JBFJNS01. The sequence goes on from JBFJTQ010000251.1 coordinate 4,544, forward strand.
GGAAGGACATTGAAAACAAGGGGACTCTCATGGCTAAGAAATTATCACGGCGTCAATTATTAGGAATCGGCGCTGCTAGCGTAGCGGGTAGCGTGGCGCTGTTGGGTAGAGAAGGTCAGGCAAGAAATCACGGAGCTCTGGCGCAGTACCGGCCAGGCGCTTCAGCGTCGGAGTCTCGGAATAGTCGTGTGTTTTGGGAAAAAAGTTACAGCGGCGGGCCCATAAACGTACAGCCTCTACCGCCCGCGCTAGCGGGAAAAGGTTACAGGCCGGTGGTGGTTCCCGACGGCGGAGTCTTGCCGTTCAAAGTGGTGGACGGCGTCAAGGTCTTTCATCTTATCGCCGAAGAAGTCGACCATGCCTTTGACCCGGGCTTAAAAGCCAAATGCTGGGGCTTCAACGGGCGCGTGAACAGCACCGTTATCGAGGCGGTGGAGGGGGAACGGGTCCGGATTTACGTTACCAATCGCCTCCCTGTGGCTACCTCGATCCACTGGCATGGCGTCTATTTACCGGCCGGAATGGACGGAGTGGGCGGTCTGACGCAGCCCTACATTAAACCGGGAGAGACCTTCAAATACGAGTGGACCCTCAGGCAGCATGGGACTTTCATGTACC
>JBFJTQ010000252.1:0-5134 GCA_041625275.1 Binatia bacterium
GAGCTACGTGTTAGAAGAAAAGCCTTTAGAATTGCGCGTCAGTGTGGACGTGGGATACCGTCGTCACAGTGTGGCGATGGGGCTATCGAGCGGCGAGGTGCTCGAGGAGTTTGAGATTGAGCACCGGCCCGAGGGATTTCAAGAGTTTTTCTCCCGCATAGAGAAGCAGCGCAAGACAAAGCAGTGTTTGGTAGCGGTAGCGATGGAGGGATACAACGGCTATGCCCGGCCCTTGGACAGTCTGGTGCGAGGGCGGGGGTATCGGCTTTATAATCTCAACAATTTAAAGTTTGCCCGTTTCAAGGAGATTTTTCCTGGAACCGCCAAGAGCGATCGGATCGATGCGCGCAAGGGGTTGGAGCTATTTCAGCTAAGCGATCATCTGCCGCTGGCCAAGGAAGTGCTTCAAGAGGTGAGCGGCACTCCCAAAGAGAACGAGGTTCTCAAGCGATTGACTCGGCGTCGGCGCCGGTTGGTTAACGAGCGGGTACGGGTGGTCAACAATCTGCAGGCCGACCTGCAGGCGGTGTGTCCGGGATTATTAGAGATCACCAACGATGCGGGCAATCAGTGGTTTTTAAATTTTCTGATTCGGGCAGACACTCTGCCTCAGCTTGCCCGGCTCAGACGCAGTACGCTCTTGAAGATCCCCTCGGTGGGAGTGAAGAGTGCTAGTCTCATTGAGGGCTGGCAGAAGCGCGCTCATTTTAGCGAAGAGGTTAAATGGGTTGGCGAGATGATCCAAGAGGATGCCAAGCGGTGTCTGGAACTCGATGAGAAGATTACCCAGTTAGACGCCAAGGTTGCCGAGATGGCCAAGGGCTCCACGATCGCCAAGACTTTGCGTTCGATTCCCGGGTTTGGTGCCGTGTGCACTTCAGAATTAGCCGGCGAGATCGGCACCATCGAGCGGTTTTGTTCCGAGGGAAGCTTCTCCCTGTATCTCGGGATGTCCACGTTGGACAACAGTTCGGGAAAGTCTCAAGGGAGTAGAGCTCCCAAGCAAGTCAACACTCGGGCGAAAGCCGCGATGATGATTGCCTTGGATCGGCATCGAAAATATGTGAGCGAGTCCCAAAGCTACTACGAGAAGAAACGCAGCGAGGGGAAAAAGCACAACCAGGCCGTTCGAGCGTTAGGCCGCCATCTATCTCGGATCATTTACAAGATGCTCAAGGAAGAACGTCCGTACGAAATCCGACCCAAAAAGGGGGATGCCCAAGCCAGGGTCAGACCGAGATCGTGCGTTAAAACGAAAATACGGAGGCCAAAATTCTCAGCGACAATCTAAAATTGAAAGTCTACACAGCAGAGCAAGGAAAAACACCGCTTACCCACTTGAAATTTCCAGCGGGATGTTCGGGCTTTCATAAATGAATCTATTGCAAGTTGTTGTTCTTTGCATAGGTGTGTCTCATGGCGCGACCGCACCGCATCGAGTACCCGGGAGCTCTCTATCACGTCATTTGCCGGGGCAATAACCGCCAGGCAATTTTCCGCGACGATCAAAACCGGAAAGGGGAAATGGCTCCCTGCTCAGGCGAAACATTCTCTAGAATCTTTTCTTGACGGCCCGACTTTCGAGAGATTCCGGGCACTAAAGGGGAAGAACAGGTACGGGCGGCTGTTTCTCGCGAGCGGTGCTGGGCCCAGGATTAGACGCCGAGGCAGCTAGGCGGGTTCTTGACGGAGCCTAGAACGGGTCGCCGCGGTTTAAGATATTTCACGGCATGTCTCCCGCACCGTAGCTCATTGTCGTTCGTGAATTCTTATTCGACCGGCCTCGACGATCCAAAGCTGATTCGAGGGGCTCTCCTTAGTCAGCGCCCCGATTAAGGTATCAATGAGAATTCTGACGGTGGGGAAAAGGTCATCTGGGCCACGCAGAACGATAAGGCCTGCAGTATTCTCAGGGGGATACCTGAGGACGTTGGAAAAATCGAGATCCAGGGTGACTAACGCACGGTTTTCTGAAATGCAAAGCTGGTAGAGGTCTTTGTCGTCGGTCCCGTGAAGACTCTCTTCTCTAACCGTCACACTATCATGGCCGGCACCACGCAAAACAACCGCAAGTCGAGCATCGACGTTCTCGTCAATCTTCAGTCTCATGTCGCATGCTTCATGGGAATATCCACGTAGCGTTCCCGAGTCATCTCTGCGGCATAGGCAAGCGCGGCTCGAATGTCGTCCTTGGTTAGCGATGGGTAGCTGTCGAGTATCTCCTCTTCGGTGGCACCGGCCGCCAAATTATCCACGATCAGCGACACCCATATGCGCGTTCCCTTAATACAAGGTTTGCCGTGGCAAACGTTGGGATCGATACTAATGCGATCTCGCCAATCTTTCACTTCATTAACCTCCTTTCTCATCCCTATCGAATGCCATTATCATACCATAATTCGTTCAGCAGAGCAGAACAAGCGCAAAAAGATTGACAGACTCACGGCCGTTGGGGGGGGGCCTGGCGGCGCTGCGTGCAGGCCGCTCCATCTGCATCTGCCGACTCGAATGCTGCCCGAACTGCGGAGAGGGGTTGGGGACAGGCCGGTGAATTGTACAAGCTATCTTCTGATTCGCTCTCGCATAAATTCCTCAACTTTTGCAACAAAGGCCCGTTCGCTAAAACCCGATGCTTGCCTAGGCCGTCTTGGCAAATGTCTAGTTGACTTCCTGCTCGAGTGTGAGCAGCTTCTTGACGCTCGGGTGCTCCAGCATGCGCTTGAAATACGCCCGGACATTGTTGGAATGTGGGCAAGATGAATTTCATCGAAGGCAAGGCGTGTGAGATAGTGATTTAGCAAAACCAACAAATTGCAACAAAGGATTTGACCTGTGTCCCGTTTCTAGACCCGTAGAGTTCTGACCAGATTGTGGAATTGAAGGTTGTAATGATTGTTATGTCGGACCCACAGGCCACGCTACTTCAAGTCGACTGTCAGGTATGCGCGGTTCGAGGTTGATCCCCAATGAGGCTGTGACAGATGCGGTCCAGGATTTTTCACCACGAGAAGGGATGTTCCGGCGCGTGCAATGGTGTCCGCGCTGATCGTAGCGCGCAGTTCCGTTTCGTTTACTAGCTCAGTCGGTATTGGTTGCCCGCGAAGATAAACAACGGACTTCTTGGTGAAGTTCACCCCTTTGATGGTGAGGGTGAAGGCGGGCCCTCCCTCGGTCACCATGATCGGGGAGATCGATTCGATCCCCGGACATGGTTGTCCGAATGCCCAGGTCGGGTCCGTAAGCCCGGCAACCGTCCGGATCCCTTGCCTGGTCGCGCGCTTCAAAGCATCGACCCACTCGGACGCATCCACGCCGGTGCCATCGAATGGGTCCGAAAACGCGCGATGATAGCTTCGATCGATCACCTTGCCGTCCTGAATCACCCACTCGATCTTTCGCGTATTGCGGATGTCGCGCAAGGGATCGGCATTGACGATCAGCAGATCCGCGAGCTTCCCGGCCTCGACAGTTCCCAAACGATCGAGCACCCGGTATCCCTCGGCGGGATTTCGCGTCGTCGCCAAGATGGCCTCCATCGAGTTAAGTCCCACCTGGGTCAACAGCTCCATCTCGCGATGCAACCCGACGCCGGCCACGGCCCAGCCATGTGCGGATGTATCTGTGCCGCACATCAACTTTCCGCCCGCCCGAGCAAACTGCCCGATGAAGCGCTGCATATTGTGAAAACCTTTTCTCACTTGCTCCTGTTCGGGAGGCTCCAACGCCTCAAACTCGGTGTAGTTCGACATCCATTTATGACGGGTCCCTTCGGGAATGTAGCCGAGCTCAGGGTTCTGCAAGAGCTCGGAATCGTGCTTCTCCCACTCGTTGCGCTGCCCGTGCAATCCCCGCCCTTGCGCAATCAGGTCTGGTTCTAAATAGGTATTTTTTGCCACCATCAGCGAGATCAATTCCGCCGTTTTTCCCTCGTCCATGTCGGCGAAAGGCCGTGGGTCCAGCGAGTTAAGTTCGATCTCGCCCCAGCCCGTCCACTTCGAAGGGTCTTTGGCGATCGAAACGTTGATCCCGGCTGCATGCTCCAGGACATCAGCCCCTGCCAGAACCGCTTCTCTTCCGAATACCGTCGGCCCGATCGGCTGAGCCACCACCGCCAAGCCTGCTCGATGTGCCTCGGCGACCGCCTCCTGAAAAACATCCTGGGAAAGCCCCCGTCTTATATTAATCAGGTCGGCGCCACCGGCGACCGCCCGCTTGACGACTTCTCTCGCCTCCTCCACCGTCAGCGGTCTATCCTGCCGACCTCGTTCGCGGGTATACGCCACCCGGCCTGGCTTCACAGGGCCCAGCAAGCTTTCAACGACCACGAAGAGTCTCGGACCGCGAACGCGTCCTCGCGTGATCGCGTCTCGACGAACTCTGTGAAGGGGACCGCGACCGCCGATGTCGAAAACCGATGTGATGCCGTGGCAGAGGAGTAACTCGGCCAAGAAACCGGAGTAGTGAACGTGCGCGTCGATCAAGCCGGGGAGGATGAACTTTCCGTCGGCTTTGAGAACCTGGGCGCCCGCCGCGTAGGATGCTTGCCCTTTGCGCGAGACGGAGTCAATCCTATTTCCTTGGACGACGATCAAAGCATCCGGAAGAGGCTCTCCACCGTTTCCGTCAATGAGGGTTCCCCCCTCGATCACCAGCGTGATTGGTTGTTCGGTTTGCATCGCAGCGTCCATTGTCCTAACCGGAGAGATGATAGAGCTAGACGGACGCTATCCGGTCACCCACCCGTGTGTCAACTCCACGATGCGCCGTCGTAAACCGCCTTGCCGCCGAGGTAGGCTTTTTGAATGGCTTGAACTTCTTATGGCCGCGTTCCGAGTCCCGAGTCAACTCGAAACTCACTTACACGCCTTTAACGTTCGGAACTTCTGGAACTACTGGAGCGGTTGGAACACTCTCTCTATTCTTAAACGCTTTGAACTGACCGTGGCGATTGATCGGTTTGAACCGCTTGAACCCTTCGATCGGTCTCGACCTATCGCTTTCCCTTGTCTCCACCGAAGGACTTCCATGTTTTCGTAATTCCGAAAACGTGAAAACGTTCGGCCTGCCCGTCACTCGCGGCCGACGACGGACGCGCGCTTGACGAAGCGCGACAGGGCGGCGAGGACCCCTCTGA
>JBFJTQ010000253.1:0-5127 GCA_041625275.1 Binatia bacterium
CCGCCGAACTCTGGCAGGAGAGCGGGAGATGGGAGGTCTACGGAAAGGAACTGATAAGATTTAAAGATCGTCATGAGCGAGACTTTTGTCTGGGTCCGACCCATGAAGAGATTATCACGGATCTGGTGCGTCGCGTCGTACGTTCCTACCGGGAGCTACCTTTCAATCTCTACCAGATCCAGACCAAATTCCGCGATGAGGTGCGGCCACGATTTGGCTTGATGCGCGGGCGCGAGTTCGTGATGAAAGATGCCTACAGCTTTCATGCGGACGTCGAAGACTGTCGCCGGGAATACGACAACATGTTCCAGACCTATAAACGGATTTTTGAACGGTGCGGTCTTCGATTCCGGCCCGTGGAGGCGGATACCGGAGCCATCGGCGGTACGCAATCGCATGAGTTCCAGGTCCTTGCGGAGTCCGGTGAGGACTCCATTGCGAGCTGCGACAGCTGTGACTACGCGGCGAATGTGCAAAAGGCCGAGGCCAGACCGCGCCGCCGGCGGGGGCGCGATCTAGCCAAGGATTCACCCGAACTCACGAAAGTATCGACTCCAGGCAAAAAAAGCGTCGCCGAAGTCGCGGGATTCCTCAAGCTTCCGGAACAGAAATTTATCAAGACCCTGGTTTACAGAACCGACGAAAATGAACTCGTGGCGGCTCTGGTGCGCGGTGACCACGAAATTAACGAGATCAAACTTCAAGCCGTGCTGGGTTGCCGGGAAGTGACCCTGGCCGATGAGACGGAGGTGAGGACGGCAACAGGCGTGACGGCCGGATTCTTAGGTCCGATTGGTTTGAAGTTGCGCACATTCGCGGATCTTTCCATTCAAGGGATGGAAGAAGCCGTGACAGGCGCCAATGAGGACAATGCTCACTTCATTCAGGTCGATCAAGAGCGCGACTTCACCCCAACCGCCTTTGCGGATCTGCGCTTCGCCGTAGCCGGGGATCCTTGTCCCCGCTGCGAGCAGGGTTCGCTTGAAACGTATCGCGGCATTGAAGTGGGTCAGGTGTTTTATCTAGGGAAGAAATATAGTGAAGCGCTGGGCGCCACCTATCTGGACGCCGAAGGCCGAGAGCGACCCATCGAGATGGGATGTTACGGCATCGGTATCAGCCGCTTGATGGCTGCAGCCATCGAGCAAAACCATGACGCCAACGGCATTATGTGGCCTTTCTCCATTGCCCCGATGCACGTTTTGCTTCTACCTATCAATTATAAGGATAAGGCGGTCAAAGAGGTCTGCGACAACCTCTATCAAGAGCTTCGCCGGCATCGTCGGGAAGTGCTGTTAGACGACCGTGATGAACGACCGGGAGTGAAGTTCAAGGACGCCGACCTGATCGGTGTGCCCTTGCGGGTCACGGTCGGCACGAAGGGCTTGGACAAGGGTGTTGTCGAGCTGCGCTGGCGGCGCGACGGCAAGACGGAGGAGATATCGGCGGGCGATGCCGCGCGAAAAATTCAAGATATCCTCGGGCAAGCACTTCAGGAATGAGACATGACTTCCAAGCTCGAATTGGTTCGTTCCCGTGGCTCCATGCGAGAGCGCCTCATTGTCGCCCTTGATGTCGACACGCTCGAACAGGTAAAAGCGTTGGTTCCACCGCTTACCGGCGAAGTGGGGATGTTCAAAATTGGCAAACAGCTCTTTACCCATGCTGGCCCCCAAGCCGTTCGGTTGATCCAAGAAATTGGGGGCGAGATTTTTCTCGATCTCAAGTTCCATGATATTCCCAACACCGTGGCCAAAGCTGCGGTGGAAGCGACGCGCTTAGGTGTCAAGATGTTCAATGTCCACGCCTCGGGCAGCATCGAGATGATGCGTACCACTGTCAAGGAGGTGAGCCGGGTGTGCCGTCAGGAAAAGCTGCGCAAACCGATCATGCTGGGAGTTACGGTTTTAACAAGCCTTGATCATAGCGACCTCAAGAGGCTCGGAGTTAAGGGAACAGTTGCAGACCATGTCGTGCGATTGGCGCTTTTGACGCAGGAGGCGGGCATGGACGGAGTCGTTGCCTCCCCGCATGAAGTGTCAGATATCCGCTCCGCGTGCGGGGCGCGTTTTGTCATCGTCACGCCCGGCATTCGCCCCGCAAGGGGTAAACCCCATGATCAACGGCGCGTGATGACCCCGGGAGAGGCCGTACGCGAAGGCGTGGACTTCATCGTTGTCGGGCGCCCCATCATAGAAGCCAATGACCCGGTTGCCGCGGCGCGGGAGATCGTCGCCGACATGAATTTCGGTGCGCTCTAGCTTTGTCGAGTGACCAATGTGGTCGAAGTGTCAGATTCGCCGACGTGTCCGTGTATGACTCAGAGCGGGGCCACGCCTCCCTGTTTTCCGCCACGCTGCTCGCAGGCAGAATCGCGGGGCGTCGAGCGATTCCTTAAGACGGCGATGCGGCAAAACCCTTCTCAGGGTTGCTGTCTAATAATCCCACAGCGCGTAAAAGTGATGAACAGGGCTGTGACCCGCGCCGATCGAAAACCCTTTGCGAATAGCCTGGCTGATATACTGTTTTGCCAGCATGACGGCAGTTTCGACGTCCGCACCTCGTGCGAGATGCGCCGTGATAGCAGCAGAGAATGTGCAGCCGGTGCCATGGGTGTGGCGCGTGCGAACACGCCCGGACTTGAGCTCGCGGAATTTCTTCCCGTCGTAGAATAAGTCCGTTGCGGGTCCTCGTCGATGCCCGCCCTTGATGACCACGCTTTTTGCCCCCATGGCGATGATGCGCCGCGCAGCCGCTTGGATATCTTTGCCCCGGCTGAGTCTTGTCCGCGATAGTTCCTCGGCTTCAGGAATGTTCGGTGTGACAACCATCGCCAGTGGAATGAGTCGGGTGCGCAACGCCTCGATGGCGTCTTGACGCAGCAGACGATCGCCGCCCTTGGCGACCATTACTGGATCAACGACGAGATTTTTTAGCCGATGTTCGCAAATCTTTTCTGCCACCGTGTTAATGATTTGCGAGTTTGCGAGCATGCCGGTCTTCAGAGCCTGAGCGCCGATGTCATCGATCACGGCGTCGATCTGCGCCGCCACCAACTCGGGTCTTAGCTCCTCGATTTTTGTTACGCCCCTCGTATTCTGCGCGGTGATTGCGGTGATCACAGACGTACCGTAAACACCCAGGGCGGCGAAAGTCTTGAGGTCGGCTTGAATCCCGGCGCCGGCCCCGGAGTCCGACCCGGCTATGGTCAACGCCTTGGCAATCCGGTTCATGGAAATGATCCTACCAGAGTGGCAACCGGGTTGCGAGTTCGCCTCGGCCGTAGGGAACGAGTCCGCACGCGGGCCTGCCGGGCGCTTGAAAGGGTTTGAGCTGAGGCCTCGACCAGGCTTGCTTAGGGTTATCACCGGCGCACTCAATCGTGTCATTGGGCAGCTTGTTCCCGAACCGGTGCGATCGGGCCTGCCGGTCCAGGTCAGGCTACGGTTGGCGCTTGCTTTGGCCCACACTTCAGATTTACGATGTGGGCCTCGCAGAAGATGTCCATGCGGAGGTGATTGCTATGGAACCCGTTTCTCGTTCGATTCTCGACACGGCCAATGCCAAAAGTCGTCGGCTGAGGGAACTCATCCGGGCGCCGGAGATCCTCGTGATGCCGGGAGCCTATGATGTCTTGAGCGCGTTGCTGTTCGAACAGTTGGGCTTCAAAGCCATTCAGGGCACCAGCGGCGGCATCGCGGCCGCTTTGGGATATCCCGACGGCGAGGTCATGAGCCGCGACCAATTCGTCTCCGTAAGCGGTGGAATGGCGGAGGCCGTGTCCGTCCCGCTTAATGCCGACGGTGAAAAAGGCTATGGCGACGAGGAGGGAATTAAAGAGACGGTTCGCTTGCTGATCACGCGAGGCGTCGCGGGCATGAATCTCGAAGACGGTGTGGAAAAGGGCGGCGGCGGGCGCGGATTGGTCGAGCTATCCCAGCAGTTGCGAAAGATCAAGGCAGTTATGGAAATCAAAAAAGACCTGGGCAGCGAGTTTTTTCTCAATGCCCGCGTCGATGCGTTTCACGTGATGACCGATGACCCACAAAAAGCGCTGGATGAGGCGATCCGGCGCGGCAACGCCTACGCCGAAGCGGGCGGCGACTGCATTTTTTATCTCAACCTGCATTCCCGGGATGTTATCGGCCGAGTAGCCAAAGAAGTGCATGCACCGGTGAGCATCCTCGCCGGGCCGCAGTCACCAACCGTGAGCGAACTGCAAGATCTGGGCGTGGCGCGGGTGAGCTATGGCTCGGGATTCCTCAAGGCCGCCATCTCCGCGGCCAAGAAACTGGCGCACGAAATTCTGGCTCAGGGCACGGTCAACCTGCTCAAGGAAGGCATGCAGACGCCGGAAATCAATGCCTTGGTGGCACAAAAGAAGTCACGCTGAACCCATGAACCCAAAGGCTAGCGTCGTGTCCATTCACATTGCGCCCACCGGCCGCGCCCCCATGCAGTCCGTTGCGGGAGCTGAAGCGTTAGTTGGCCGGGGCTTGAAGGGCGACCGGTACGCGGCTCGGCTTGGAACCTATTCCGGTCATCACGGTTCGGGTCGCGACGTGACGTTGATCGAAATCGAAGCCATCGAGGTGCTGGAGCGGGATTATCGGATCGAGTTGGACGCGGGACAGGCGCGGCGCAATATCGTTACCCGGGGAGTGGCGCTCAACCATCTCGTCAACCGAGAATTCGAGGTGGGCGAGGTACTCCTGCGCGGCGCGCGGCTTTGCGAGCCCTGTGTTCATATGGAAAACCTTACCGTCAAGGGAGCAATGCGAGGCTTGATCCATCGAGGCGGCTTGCGGGCCGAGGTTATTCGCGGCGGAATCATTCGCGTTGCCGATCCGATTGGCGTGACGATTGAGCGTGACCGCTCTTGCCACTAGTCATGCTGTGACGCAGGGTGAAAGCCCGTGACGACATGGGCACTCGCGCTCGTTTTGGCTGCCGCTTTTATCCACGCGACGTGGAACCTCCTCAACAAGCGGGCCAGTGGCCACGCGACATTTACCTGGCTGGTGGCGGTGCTATCGACGCTCCTCTATGCGCCGGTGGCGCTGCTGATCATTTTCCACTGGCAGGCGCCGGTGGATCTCACCGCCGTCGGCTTCATGGCGGGCAGCG
>JBFJTQ010000254.1:0-5116 GCA_041625275.1 Binatia bacterium
CAGCAGAGAAAGACCGCCTTCAGGTTAACCGCGAGGACCGAATCCCATTGCTGTTCTGTGATCTCCTGCACCGGTACCAGAGGCCCTCGCAGTCCGGCGGTGTTGACCAGAATATCGATCTTCCCCCATCGGCGCACGGTCTGTTCTGCCATCTGATTCACCTGGTGTTCGTCCGTGCAGTCAGCGAAGATGGCGACGGCTTGTCCGCCTTTTTGACTGATTTCCCGGGCCACTTCTTCCAGTTGGGGCTTCATCCTTTCCAGATCCACCAGGACAATAATGGCTCCTTCGCGAGAAAACGTGCGAGCAATGGCCGCACCGATTCCACGGGCACTGCCAACCACGATCGCCACTTGATGATCCAATTTCATTGTTTTTCCTCCTTTGTTTCTAGGCTGCCCGACATATGGCTTTGAGCACAGAGATTGCCGGCTGATTTTAGATCATCTCAATAGTTTGGCAATGAGTTTGAGTTCGCCGGGCAAAGTTGCGCCTTTCGTCACAATCTTATTTCGAGCCGCCGCGTAATCACGATTTCTTTCGGTGTTACTTCGGCTTCGTAAGGCAAAGCCTCGACCCCCGCTCTGACCGCGCGGCGCAGCCAGCGACCGTACTCCGCGTCAATTTCGTCGGCGGGGCGGAAGTAGGCGCAGTCGCTTCGCTGGACGACATAGACAACGGCTGCGCGATGCCCCTTGCGGCGGAGCCGTATCAGCTCCTTCAGGTGTTTCGTGCCTCGTTCGCTGACCGCGTCGGGAAACGCCGCGGCCCCGCCAAACGACAGCGTCACGTTCTTCACCTCGACGAAGCAAGCCCCATTGCCACCTTCAAGACAAAGATCCAGGCGCGTGCCGGGGCGCGTGACGACCTCACGGCGAAGCGCGTCGTAGCCTCGCAGCTCCCCAAGCACCCCTGTTTCAATCGCCTCGGCCACGAGCCTGTTGGGGTGCAAAGTGTTGATGCCTATCCAGGTGCCGTCCGCTCGAATCATTTCCCATGTGTAGAGCAGCCGCCTTCCTGTCCTTGCGCTCTTCGATACGTACACGGGGCTGCCCGGCTTGTTACAGCCCATCATACTGCCGGTATTGGTGCAGTGGGCGGTGACAACCTGTCCGTTGGTCAAGCGCACATCTGCGAGAAAACGTTTATAGCGCTGGATCAGCATTCCCCGTATGAGTTGTGAATGAAAGCGCATAGGCGGGGATCAATATAGACGAAGAAAGGATGAAAACCCACCTTGCACACGAGTGCCCCCTTTGTTAGTTTTGTTGACATTCTGGGTCGCGTGGAGAGACGATGCCAAATAAACAACTCATGTATGTCGGTCAAAATGTTCCGCGGGTCGATGGTGTTGAGAAGGTTACCGGCGCGGCCAAATTCCTCGGGGACTTGGTCGTCCCTGGCATGCTTCACGGCAAGATTATTCGCAGCAACTATCCGCACGCAAGAATACTTTCCATCGATTCAACGAGGGCCGAGGCGTTGCCCGGAGTCGTCGCCGTCTTGACGGCGGCGGATATCGTCGACCTCGTACCCACGTACAGTGGCCGTCCCGTGATCGCCATGGAAAAAGTCCGCTACGTGGGTGAACCCGTGGCAGCCGTCGCCGCTGCGGATTTGGCGACGGCCCAGGAAGCCGCCTCGTTGATCGACGTGCGCTATGAAGAGCTGCCGGCTGCCGTGGGCATCGATGCGGCCCGCGCCCCGGGTGCGCCGCTGATCCACGAAGAGCGCGGCGATAATATTTGCAGTCATGAAAGCGTGCAGCGCGGCGACGTACAAGAGGGGTTCGCGCAATCGGACGTGGTCGTGGAAGACCATTTCAGCTTTCCCATGGTCTACCACTACGCCATGGAGCCGCATTCCGTGATTGCCCACTGGAACGAAGAGGGGGTAACGGTTTGGTCATCGGCGCAACACCCGTTTCAGGTGCGCAATGATATTGCTAAAGTTTTTCGCATGCCTTTAGCCAAGGTGAGAATGATCATCTCTTACCTTGGGGGAGGCTACGGCAGCAAGTCCTACACGAAATTCGAGCCGTTGGTGGTAGCTCTGGCGCGCAAGGCCGGAGCGCCGGTGCGGATCTGCAACTCCGTCGCGGATTCGATGGTCACGGTTCGGCGCCACGCGGCAAAAGTGCGCATCAAGACCGGCTTGAAGAGAGATGGAACCATTATCGCCCGAGAGGCGGAGATTTATCTGGACACGGGCGCGTACGACGACAACGGTCCTGCGGTGACGATTCGCGCGGCGACACGGGTCGTGGGGCCTTATCGGATTCCATACATCCTGACCCATGCCTATTCGGTCTATACCAACTCGGGATCGGCGGGCTCCTTTCGCGCCATCGGGGCTCCTCAGGTGATCTTCGCGGGCGAATCGCAGATCGACATTGCCGCTGCGCGGCTCGGAGTGGACCCGGCGGAGTTGCGTCAGAGGAATCTGCTGAAAAAGGGGGAGGAACTTCGTCCCGGTCTCAAGGGCATGGACGCGAATCTTGCTTCGGGCCTCAAGAAGCTAATGCGGGCGGGTCACTGGAAAAGCGCGGCGAGAAAGAAATCGGCGCCGGTGGGCCTTGCTTGCGCGGTGACGAATGCTGGCGCGACGCCGGTCTCCGTTGCCATGGTGCGGCTGCAGCCGGACGGAATCGTCAATGTGCTTGCCGGCAGCACGGAGATGGGACAGGGCGTGCGCACCGTTCTCTCGCAGATCGCAGGCGAGGAGCTTACTCTGCCTCTGGAGCAAATTCGCGTTCTTGGGGCGGACACGAAGGTGACCCCATATGATAGCTCCACGGGTTCCAGCCGCTCCACGACCTGCATGGGCAATGCCGTTCAGGCTGCGGCGCGTGATCTCAAGAAACAGCTCATTAAAATTGCGTCCGATGTATTTCGGGCGCCGCAAAGCCAGGTCAAACTCAAGGAAGGGGCGCTCGTTTGCGGCGAAGCTCGTCTGACGTTCGAGGAGGCGCTGGAGCGGCGATTCGGCAAAGGGTCTGGAGGAGAACTGATCGGACGCGGCGATACCAGTCCGGCCATCACGAACAACAAGTTGCCCGTTTTCTGGGAAGTCGGCATGGGAATGGTTGAACTCGATTGCGACGAAGAGACGGGTCAGGTTGCCATCCGTCGTTTGATTTCGGTGGCTGATGTCGGCAAAGCCATTCATCCGGACGGCTGCATCGGCCAAGAAGAGGGGGCGGCAATGATGGGGATCGGCCACACGCTATTCGAGCAGATCGTTTACGACGCAAACGGCCAGTTGCTCAACCCGAACCTCGTGGATTACCGCGTGCCGAGCTTTGGCGATATCCCGGAGGAATTTCATACGGTTCTCGTCGAAAACCAGGACGGGCCGGGCCCTTACGGTGTGCGCGGTATGGGCGAGGGCGGACTACTCTCCATCGCACCGTCCGTTGCCAATGCCCTAGCCCGCGCCACGGGCGTACGCATCACGGATCTGCCGCTTACCCCGGAGCGCGTCTGGCGGGCTCTGAGAGACAGTAAAAGCTGACGTTCAGATTAACAAAACGGGCAGTTGAGACAGCGGGGTGACGCAGAGACGTTTCCGGTTGCCCCATGACGTCGAGATGTGCCGAGGCCGTATTCTTGGCCGTTCAAGGGGTCCGCATGAAGGCAGGCTCAGAGACTCCAGAGATTCTGATTCGTTCGGCGACAAGGTCGGATGTGAGGATTATATTGTCTTTTATCAAGAAGCTTGCCGATTACGAGCGCCTATCCCATGAAGTCGTTGCAACGGAAAAAAGTTTACGCGATACGTTGTTCGGGCGCCGACGAACCGCCGAAGTTGCCATCGGCTATCTTAAGCAAGAGCCTGTCGGTTTTGTTTTGTTCTTTCACAATTACTCGACTTTTTTGGGCCGGCCTGGGATCTACATCGAGGATCTCTTTGTGGATGAACCCTGCCGGCGCCGCGGCATTGGCGGATCCCTATTGCGTTACGTAGCGCGTCTCGCGAAAGAACGGGGCTGCGGGCGACTCGAATGGTCCGTTCTCGATTGGAACCATCCGGCCATTGATTTTTACAGGAAACTGGGTGCCAGACCGATGAGCGACTGGACGGCGTTTCGTTTAACCGGAAGTGACCTCGACAAAGTCGCGAGCACATGATTCACGTCGTGCGGCGAACGTCATTGTGATGGGCGGTGGAATGCGCCGGCGAAAGGAGTGATGCTGATGGGAATGGAAATTCCCGGGCTTTTTGGTTTGCTTGTTCTTGCCGCGGATGTATGGGCGATCATCAATATCTTTCAAAGCGCCGCGTCAACGGGCATGAAGGTAGCCTGGGTCGTCGGCGTCGTGGCTTTCCCGGTCATCGGCTTCTTGTTTTGGCTTTTGGGGGGGCCCAGGGAAATCAAATAGCGGTTGGGCGCTGCGGATTACTTCTTTCGTTTTTTCAGGTGAGGCAGATCTTTCTCTCCGCCGAGCGCGACACTCAGGGCGATGCGCGTGCCTTGGCCCGGTGAGGAATTGATTTGCAGTTCACCGCCAATCTTTTCGATCCGTTCTCTCATGCCTCGGAGCCCATAATGACCGGCGGCCTCGGCTAAACTGGGGTCGAATCCTACGCCGTTATCCTGCAAGACAGCGGTACATTGCTCGTCCGTCTGGGACAAGGACAAGGATAGCTCGGAAGCACGGGAATGACGGATGGTGTTGATGACGCCTTCCCGCAGGGCGAAGTAGAGCTCCCGTTCGATTTCATAGGGGAGGCTGTTTCGAGCGATGTTGCATTGAAAGCTAAGTTTCAAGCCGGATCGACCGCGAAAAATTTCAATTTCTTCCCGCAGCCTTCGCTCCAAAGAACCCGCCACCAGATCGGACTCTGTTTGATTGTCCGCCAGCAAGCCGCGAATTTCGGCAATTACACTGTCGACGTTCTTTTCTATGGTCTGCAACTCTTTTGTGAGCGCAGCGGAGTTCGCCGCGAACTCCTGCCGGCACCTTTCGGCCCGAAGCCTGACACCGGACAGCCGCTGCAACACGCGGTCGTGGAGTTCGCGGGAGATCCGGGTTCGTTCCTCGCGCGCGGCCACCGCGGCGACTTCGGTTCGGGAATCAGATTTCTTATTTTCTATCTTGTCCAAAGTTGGCCG
>JBFJTQ010000255.1:0-5089 GCA_041625275.1 Binatia bacterium
AGCGTCGTCATGAATCATCACATGGTCGTCGAGGTCGATTCGATTGCGAAAAAATTCTGCCGCACTCTGCGGAAGTCTCTGTGGTACGGAATCCAGGACATCGGCCGAGAAGTAGTCGGCCGGTATGGGCAAAGCAGCCGGTTGCGCCAGGACGAGTTTTGGGCGCTGCGGGAGGTCTCTTTCACCTTATCCTGCGGCGAAGCTCTCGGTTTGCTTGGTCGGAACGGAGCGGGCAAAACCACGCTGCTTCGGCTGCTCGTCGGACTGATCAAACCCGACGCGGGTCAGATCATGGTTAGCGGTCGGGTTGCGCCTCTCATTGAGTTGGGGGCCGGTTTCGCGCCGGTGCTTACGGGGCGTGAAAATATTTATGTGAACGGAGCCATTCTCGGTCTGCAAAAACGGATGATCGACCGCCGCATCGATGATATCGTCGCGTTCGCCGAAATAGACGATTTTGTCGACATGCCGGTGCAAAGTTATAGCCAGGGGATGAAGGCCCGGCTAGGTTTTGCTGTGGCCGCGCATCTCAACCCCGAAGTTTTGTTCGTCGACGAGGTTTTGGCCGTGGGCGATCTTGCGTTTCAGCGAAAATGCTTGACGCACATGAAAAACTATTTGCAGAGCGGGGGCGCGCTCATATTGGTTTCCCACAATATGCACCTCATCCAATCGGTCTGCCACCGCTGCCTGGTCTTGGACCGGGGCGCGGTGGTCTTTGATGGCCCGACGGCGGGCGCCGTGGAAAAATATTCCCGCTTGAATGAAGCTGCAGACGGGCCATGGCCAACGCGCCCTGAGGTTGTTTTAACGGAGGCCAATCCCGTCGTGGTCGACAGCGTCAAAATCGAACCGATCGACGCTAGTGAATTGAGGTCCGGCGGTTCTCTTCGAGTGAATTTGAGGTATCGCACGCTGCGAAATTTCGCGGGTGTCACCTGGGGGTTTTCTTTTTGGACGGGCGACAATGAAACCAGAATTGCGACCTGCCTGGCAAAGTATGCGGGAAAAGAATACGACCTCCAAGAAGGTACAGGCGAGCTGTCTTGTGTGGTCCGCAATATTCCCCTCGTGCCGCGAATCTATTGTCTGCGATCGGGAATATATGATGCCGGGAGTGGTTGGCCAATTGCAAGATTAGGCTGGATCGGGGAGCTTATTCGCTTCGAAGTCAAAGGCGGCGCCACCGAGGCGAACGGCCGTCATCTTATTGACGGCGATATTGTCGATTTAGACGTTCAGTGGACCGAGTAGAGTCATGTCGGGGGCGAATGAAAAAATAATCTTCTTGTTATTGGATGCGTTCAGACATGACTATATTAATCCGATCGACACGCCTTTCCTCTTCGAGGGAACCAAAAGGGGGGTTTACGGCAAGAAACTCCGTTCGACGACGGGGTTCACCCAGCGCACAGCGATTTTCACGGGCACCAAGGGAACCGAAAGCGGCGCTTTCACCATGTTTAACTTCGATGCCGAGAATTCGCCGTTCCAATTCTTGAAGCGCGACGGGCGATGGCGGCGCATGCGCGCAACGGCTGCGATAGAGAAAGGCTTGCCCTCGATTTCGGGGCTGCGACGCGTGAAAAGGCTGCTGCGAGAGGGGCATGATCGTCACGAGCAAGCGTACCGCTCATGGATTCAAACCGAGTCCAAAAAATTCGCTTGTCATGCGCCGCCCGCATATATCCCCTTCGAAATATTACCGCTCCTCGGAGTGTCGGAAGATCATCGTCCCATTCACATGGCGGGCGCATACCCCGACGAAACGATCTTCGATAAGCTTTGTGAGAAGCAAATTACATACAAATTCTTCATGTACCCCGCCGTGAATGGGGAGGACGAAAGGGTGTTGGAGATGTTGCTTCGAGAAGCGGGTTCTTCGACGCGCATGCTGCTCGGTCAATTCTCGGATTCCGATGCGCTCGTGCATGCGTGCGGCCCCAGCTCTCGGAAACGCCGGGAGGTGACGGGGGAAATCGATCGCAAGCTGCGGGAGATCGCTGCGCGCTACGGCAGTGAAACAACTTGGGTCATGATCGGTGATCACGGCATGACCGATGTCGTTGAGGAGATCGATGTAGTGGCGGCCGTAGAGGGATTCGCAAAAAGCCAGGGTGTTAGGACAGGAAAAGATTTCGTTATGTTCTTGGATTCGACCATGGCACGTTTCCGCTGGTTGTCGGGAAAGGGCCGGCAATTTGTCGAACGAATCCCCGAGCTCTCGGCCCTGCAGAACAAGGGGCGATTTATCGACGACGCCATGGCGGCGCGATACGCTATTCCCATTCGCGATCGGAAATACGGCGATCTCATCTGGTGGGCGAATACAGGGGTGTTGGTGTTCCCGGACTACTTTCATGATCGCTATACCCGCAACAGAGGCATGCACGGCTACGATAGCGACCACGAAGACATGAAGGGCTTCTTCCTGGCCTTCGGGCCGAGTATCAACCCGCGGGTGCTCGAAGAGGTGGAATTAATCGATGTGTGCCCCAGTCTTTGCGCAGCGGCTGGCGTGGCGCCGCCCCGGGGCAATAGAGGAAAGAGTCTGTTAGGTTAATCGTGTCTAATTTGATCAGCCAAAACAACGCCCGAGCCGAGCAAGACATCCGCGGTGATATCGAGCTGGTCGTAGCCGCCATCGACAGGCTCAGAATCGGTTACGACGCGATCTATCTCATAGGCTCCTTTGGCCGCGGTGAAGGTTCTGTTCGATTCGATGGGGCCCGCTGGCGCGGCGTCAACGACTTCGACCTGCTCGTAGTCCTCTCGCAGCAAACGGACGATGGCATGCCCCTGAGGTCGCTCGGCCGCGAACTCGCCAGCACATTAAAGATCGATTTTGTCGATCTCGGTTGTATCTCGCGTGCGTCCTTGGGCAGTCTTTGCGTGACGATCCAGAACTACGATCTGAAATACGCCAGTCTGCTGATCGCCGGACGCGACGTTCGCGCGGAGATGCCAGACTTCAAACAAAGTGACATTCCCGCGTTCGAGTTTGCCAGACTTCTGTGCAATCGTACGGCCGGGTTGCTCACGGCGAATCTGCCGGAGCGCCGTCTCTCAACGGATTACCGCACCAACCAGTTTCTCAAAGCATGCCTCGCCGTCGGAGACGTTGCGGTCTATGTGCGCCGCGGTTATCATCCCCTGTGCGGCGAACGGCTCAAATGGTTTCGCGCTTTGGTCCAGGGGGGAAATATGCCTTTTCCATTGTCGTCACCAGCCCTGAACCACATTGAAAAGAGCTACGAAGTCAAGGTCGGCTGTCATCCCGCAACGCCATTTGAAGTCGACCATGGGCTCATGCGCGACATGATTGAGAGCGCCTTTGTGGCCATCGCAGAGCGTTGCACCGGCAGAGCGGTGCGTTCCGTTCGTCAAGCCGAACGCGAATTGGTGACCCATTACTGCGGCGCCGAGCCTTTCACGCAGAGAATCGATGAGGCCCTCCGAGCATGGCGCTTGGGCGAACGCGGCCGTGCGCAAACCATCAAAAACAAAATCTTGTTCTCCTTGCCGGGGTTTTACTGCTATCCTTTTCAAAACGGAATTCGCGTCGGATTTGAATTCATCCGCAGGTTTTGGTTCGTGCCCGGCGCGCATGGAAAGGGCCTGACTGCTCTCTCGGCAGCGATGCTTTGGGAGGAGTATTGCCACTAATGATGCTATATTCAATCGTTTTCATTTTCGGTGCAGTTGCTGGTAGCTTTCTTAACGTCTGCATCCTTAGAATACCAAATGGGGAGTCTATCATTCATCCCCCGTCCCGTTGCCCCAAGTGCAAAGCTACGATTGCGTTTTATGACAACATTCCATTGCTCAGTTACCTGCTGCTCGGCGGCCGTTGCCGGGGCTGTCGGGAGCGCATATCGACGCGCTATTTTATGGTCGAACTGTTAATGGCGTCATTGGCGGTGGCCCTTTACTCTCAGTTCGGTCTCGGGCTAGCATTTGTTGTCGGTTTCGTTTTCGTGGCGGCGCTGATCGTAATCTCGTTCATCGACCTGGATGTCAGGATTGTGCCCGATGTGATCAGCTTGCCAGGCATCGTCGTTGGGCTGTTTTTCTCAATCATTGGCCGCTACTTGATCAGCGATCCCCTGGAGCTAGTTCCGACACCGGTCAGTGCCCTGATAGGGGTCGTGGGCGGAGGGGGGTTTCTTCTTGCAGTTGCCTGGCTTTACGAACGTTTTACGGGAGTGGAAGGAATGGGCGGCGGTGACGTAAAACTTCTCGCGATGATCGGCGCCTTTCTTGGATGGCCATCGATTCCGTTGACGCTCTTTTTTTCGTCGTTAGGAGGTTCGGTCATCGGCCTCATCTTGATGTTACGCAAGGGCGTCGACGGAAAGTATGCTCTCCCCTTCGCTCCTTTCCTTTGCCTGGGGGCTCTTTTGCATTTGTTTTTTGGCAAGCAAGTGATCCTTTTTTATCTCCCTCCCTACTAGTCTTTTGCTATCGCCAGATGCCGGATTTTGTCAAAGTGACGGGTTGTCGAACGGATCTTGTCAATATAACCTCGTATCACTCCTTTTCTTGCCTTAAAAAGCTCCTAGTGCCCGCGACTTAGCCGAACATCCTAGCAGCACGGCATTGGTATGGTTTCTGCAGTAGCGCTAAAGCGACAGAAACCGAATGACCGGTTTCATCATGACTAGGGTTATTGCTCATGCTGGGACGTGCTTGCAGATCGGTGGATATCTGATGCGTAACTGGAAACTCTCAAGATTATTAAAAGACATTCGGGGATTTACGCTCGGCGAGATGCTGGCAGTTGTCACCATTATCGGTATCGTTACCGCGGTAGGTATGCCAGCATTTCTCGCCTTCCAGCCAGGGTTTCAACTTAATGGCGGCGCGCGTGAGATCTTGGGAAAACTCATGTGGGCACGCGCTGAGGCTGTTGAGGAAAACGCCACGTACGTCGTAAATTTCCCGAACAACTACACATTGCGGGTCTTCAACGATGCCAATCTGAACGGTACTTGGAACACGGGAGAGTGGACACAATTAATAGACATTCAAAGCGAATATCCGGGTGTGACTTTTTCGGTGAGCGGGCCTAACCCAACGTTTAACGGGC
>JBFJTQ010000256.1:0-5071 GCA_041625275.1 Binatia bacterium
AGGGATATCAACGGCGATGGCATTCCGGACCTCTGGATTTACTACAATCCGCAGAAACCGGGTGAAATTGTGCGCCAGGAGGAATCCACCAAAGGGAATGGTCGCGTGGATACGTGGAGTTATTTCAACGACGGCAAATTGGTGCGCCGCGAGGCAGATACAAAGGGATTGGGACGACCCGACACGGTCTTTTACTACGAAGGGGATAAACTAGCCCGCGAGGAGCGCGACGAAACGAGTCGAGGCCAGGTAACTTACCGTGCGATCTACGACAATGGTCGAATTGCTCGTGTCGAAAAGGATACACGGGCCAGCGGTCGGATGGACCTTTGGCTCTACTACGACACTAACCGAGCCGAGGAAACCCTTGTCAGGGAGGAGATAGAACTAAACGGGGACGGTGTTGCCGACCTCTGGACGTACTACGAAAACGGCCGTGTCGTTCGTCGTGACGTAAGTGCCGTGGGACTCAATCACCTAACCGCACAAGAGAAAGCGTTGCAACCGGACTCCCGCTCTGAACCGATAGGTGCGCCGCGGAGCTGATCCCGGTCTACTTGACCGCGATCCCGATATCCTGATAACCAGCGGAACGGCAAAAGCCGAGAACTTGGACCACCCGGCCATAGTCCAGGCGTCTATCGGCTCTCACGATAGCGGTCTTTCTACCCTCCTGACCTAGTGCTCTAAGGCGTTGTTCCAGCACGCTTAAATCGACCGCGTCACCATTGAGCGTCACCTCGCCCTTGTGGCTCATCTCAATAGTGACCGGCGACGATTTAGTATCTATAGAGGCAGACTTCGCTTCGGGCAGTTGCAGGTCAAGACGCCTCGACGGGTCGACCAGGGTCGTCGCCACCATAAAAAAGATCAGCAGGAGAAAAATGACATCGATCAGTGAAGTCAGGCTGATGCCGATTTCTTCATCGGCCTCTTTGGAAAATTGCATGGATGCGCTCCAGACTCGGCCGTTACCGCGCAGGCTCCCTTAAGCGCGACGGGACTCCTCCCTCGCGCACGGAGTATTCGTTTCCTACGGATTGCGCCCCCACACCTTCGTACGCAAGGTCTTCGATCAGCGCGACAGAGACCGCCTCCATCTCAAGCGTGCGGATCTCGACCTTGCGCTTAAAATAGTAGTAAGCCGCAAGCGTCGGAATACCCACCATGAGGCCAAAAACGGTTGTAATCAATGCCTCGGCAATGCCTGCGGCCACCGCCCCGGGGTTACCGGCCATCCCGTAGCTGGCAATGACGTCGAAAGATCGGGTAAGCCCCAACACGGTTCCAAAAAGGCCGAGCATGGGAGCGACATTGGCAATGAATCCCAGCAGCATCAAGTTGCGCCGCAGCACGGCGGCTTCGTGCTGTCCGGCTCCTTCGATGGCTTTTTCCACGGCGTCAATCCCGTGATTGAAACGCAGCAAACCGGCGCGCAACACTCGAGACAATGAAATTTCGTACTCGCGACACGCTTGTATGGCCTTGTCGACTTCCCGGCGATACCAGTATTTCTTGATCTCCTCGATAAAAGCGGTTGAGATGATCTTGCCTTTTCGCAAATTGATGGCGCGCTCCAAGATGATCGCCAGGGCGAACACGGAACAGGCCAAAATGACATGCATCGCAGGCCCGCCCTTGAGATAAAAATTAATGATTGAGAACGATTCGGGCGGGGGCGGCATGGCCGCAGCGCCATCCGGAATGGCCTCCGCACCCAACACCGGCAAGGAAATAGCCAAGCTGCTGAGACACAATAGCGAGATTCTCCAGTCCTTCAAACGGGCTCCTATCTTGGAACATTACTTTCAACGGGCGGTTGCTTCGACCCGCCCAGCGCACTACCTTTTCTTTGGCGCTCAATCTCTGATTGAATCTGTTCCGGACTCTTGCCCAAACGCTCGATTTCCAACTTCAGGCTCTTCTCCTTTTCCAGAAAAACCTCCAAATCAAGCGAACGGTTACCACCGGGCTGATAATAAAGGTTGATGGTATCGCGCCCGATCGAACCGTCATTGGCTCTGGCAAGCACTTGGATTCGATTTGCGCCCCGTGTTACCGGGACCGCCGACGAGAAAAATCCATCAGCCGCCAAGCGTAATTGCTCGGCTCTTTGGTTGAGTGTTTCATTCACCACCTGGACGTAGTCGACTCCGACAACCGAGATTTTTTCGATGACCGCCAACACGTCCGCAGCTCTTACTACCGGAGTGTAAGTGCCTCCACTCTCTCTCGCGATGCCGACAGCAGCCCGTGGATAGGAAAGAGCCTCTTCGCCGAGCGCAAAAACATGAATCTTGATGTTGGCCTTGCCGGACAGCCGGGCCGCGTTGATGGCCAAATTGGTGTCCTCAGGTGTGGGCCTCTTGCCGCCGCCGATGGGCAGAGTTGGAAACCCGTCCGTTAAGAGCAATTCCACTTTGATCGCATCAGGTCGCTTCTCGCTGATTCCGATTCCCATCAACTCTTTGATTCCCGTACGTATGCCCTCGACCATGTTTGTCCCGCCGTGCGGACCCGCTCTCAGGATATCGTCGAGTGCGCGTCGAACTTGCTCGAAATCATGAGTGAGCGGCTGAAGCAATTTCGCGCCTTCGCCGAAGGTCACCACGCCCACCCGGGTGGTTTGGGAATTAAGCTGAAGGAGCAGGCGCCGCGCGGCTGCGACCTCGGCCGCAATGACGGAATTCCGCAGGTTACGCGCCGGAGGGTGCCCACCAATGACGATTCCACCGATGCCGATCTGAGGCCGACCGAACCCGGAAAAGCCCGAATTGTCGGGAATCTGAGAGAGATCACCAAAATCTACCCCTGCGTATTGAGCCGTGCTGCCGGAAACGTCCAGCACGAAGAGGATATCGACATTCGGGGACCGTCCGATATCCGTAGCCACCTTCCCGCTGACAAGCACCAAATCCTGCTCTTGCGTTATTTGGGAACCGTCCTTCGGCGAGAGTATTTGCACTTTGGGCTCTGCAGCTTGCAGTATGGCCGATACGGGCATTAGCAGCAAAACAAAAGAGCACACGGCGCAGAACCGATTTTTCAACTGGTTCATAGGCGGCATCCCTAAGTTTAAAACGCTAACATGATTTGGTAGGAGTGTAAACGAGAACGGAGACGGGTCTTTTGCACTTGTACCACAACAATTCGCGGCATGGTATAATTTTCGATTATGAACCCGATGATCACTTTTTTCATAATTGCCCTCGGCTTGTGTTTAATGCCGGGACTCATCTTGGCCGATTATACGCTGGTATTAAAAAACGGCAGGCGCATCACCGCACCAAGCTACCGAGAAGAAGGTTCTATGGTTAAAATTCCAGGGCTGGGCGGCGAGTTTGGCATCCCCAAAAACCAGATTCAAACGATTTTGAAGGCGGGTGCAAGCGAACGGGGGCTGAGCATCACTGACCTGGAAGCTTCGAGTCGCAGAGGTGAGGTTCCCGTCCAAAAGTCAGCCGAGACATTGCCCCAGGATGTCACCGGGCTTCCAAGTTCAAAAGAAACAAAGCCGTTGGTGAATGCTGAAGAAGAAATAGAATATCAAAAGAGACTGGCAGAAGTGACCAAGAAACTCGAGGCGGCGAAGCAAGAATATTTTGACGCGACGCAAGGCGGAGGCAGCGCTTCGAATCTGAGCAAAGAGGGATGGAGTGGCTGGATCGCGGACCTCGGTTCGCGGATACGCGACTCCCAAAAGGTGCCTGGCGGGGGAGGACCTGCCTCCACTCCACCGATGCCATCCTCGGCTCCGGCTTATACTCCCCGGGAAAAAAAGATCAGCGATTTGCGAATCCAGATCGACACCCTGCAAAAGGAGCGCGACGACATAGTTGCCGAAATGAAAAGCAAAAATATCCCGACGGGAACCCCATGAT
The DNA here is from genome assembly GCA_041625275.1 of Binatia bacterium. Lineage (GTDB taxonomy): Bacteria > Desulfobacterota > Binatia > UBA9968 > UBA9968 > JBFJNS01. The sequence continues at coordinate 3,882 of JBFJTQ010000256.1, forward strand.
TTGGGATCACGCGTCAGTCCTTACAGTAATTCAGCCGCCGCTCTCAATCCCAACAGGTAGCTCTGCACACCAAACCCGGAGATCTGGCCAACGGCAGCGCCGGCAATGTATGAATGGTGCCTGAATTCTTCCCTTTTGTAGATATTCGAGATGTGTATCTCGACCGTGGGGACTCCGGCAGCCGTAATCGCATCTCTCAGGGCTAGACTCGAATGCGTATACGCCGCCGGGTTGATCACAATAGCGCCGAACCGACCGGGCGCCTCCTGAATCCAGTTAACCAAATCGCCCTCGCTGTTCGACTGTCGAATTTCGACCGTGACGCCGAGTTCTTTTGCCAGGCTGCGGATCATTCGGTTGATTTCGTCCAAACTCAGACGGCCATATATCTCGGGTTGCCGCTTGCCAAGAAGATTGAGATTGGGCCCGTTGAGCACTAGAATTGTATTTTTCTTCTTTGCCATGAATGACCTTTCACGTTGCCCTGCACGGCTCTTCGAGTCGGCCAGGTTGTCATTTTTTGATCGCGCTTATTATCTGCTCGGGTGTCAACCAATGAAAGCGCGTCTTGCCAATCCCGGCGCACACGACGAACTTGATTTTGCCAGCCGCCGATTTCTTGTCCACTTCCATGCCCGCCATTAATGCCTGCGTCGATATCTCGGACGGGATCTTCGACGGCAGCCCGGCTTTTTCGATAAGTTTGTGAATTCGCTCGACGTTCATTTGATCGCAAAAACCCTCACGCATCGAGATCAGAGCGGCCTGGGCCATACCAATGGCAACGGCCTCCCCGTGGAGTAATGAACGGTAGCCGGTGCTGGCTTCCACGGCGTGCCCAAGAGTGTGACCGAAATTGAGTACCGCCCGATAATCGTCTTCTCGTTCATCTTTTTCGACGACTCGGGCCATGATCGCACATGACGTAAGGATCACGTCGCTGAGCAGCTGGCGGTCAACGTTGACGAGCCTGGCAATATTCGCTTCCACACGACTGAACAGGCGTGGATCATCGATAATGCCGTACTTGATCACCTCGGCCAGACCGGCAACCAGTTCCCTGCGAGGCAACGATCGCAACACGACCACGTCGATCAAGACGAGACGCGGGTGGTAGAAGGCGCCGATGAGATTTTTCCCGTCCTGATGATTGACACCGGTCTTCCCGCCCACACTGGAGTCGACCTGGG
>JBFJTQ010000257.1:0-5068 GCA_041625275.1 Binatia bacterium
GACCCTAGATGCAACTGGCAATCAAAGCTCCGGCGGCTCGAATAGGGAAACTGGTCGCCCCATTAAGACAAGCTCCAACCATACCGGCGGCGATATTAGTGCTTTTGGTAATTACCGCCCTATTCGCTCCTTACTTGGTTCCTGGTTCGCCGACCGAGCAAAATCTAGGTAAACGACTCCTAGCGCCAGCCTGGGTCCAGGGCGGATCTTGGGACTACCTTCTCGGCACAGATCTTTACGGGCGAGATATCTTGAGCAGAGTGATCTACGGCGCTCGCATCTCGCTGACGATTTCTTTGACGTCCATAGGACTCGGCGCGTTACTCGGCGTTCTCGTCGCGCTGCCGGCCGGCTATTTGGGAGGCAGGGTAGATCTTTTGGTGATGAGGGCCGTGGACGCGGCTCTGTCAATCCCCACCATTCTAATAGGAATCGTTTTAGCAGTGACTCTTGGGCCCAGCTATCAAGCCGTAATCTTTGTCATCGTCCTATTCGTGTGGCCAAGATATGCGCGGCAGGTTAGAGGCGAAACATTAGCCATTAAAGAAAGAGACTTCGTCGCCCTGGCCAAGATTGCCGGCAGCTCTCAGGCCCGTATACTCGCCTTTCACATTCTTCCCAATCTCGTGCCTACGCTCCTCGTATTGAGCAGCCTCCAAGTGGGAGCGGCCATTATCATGGAGGCGACTTTAAGCTTTCTAGGCGTGGGGATTCCGCCACCGGCGCCAGCATGGGGGGTGATGGTGGCCGATGGCAAGGATCTAGTGGTATCTGCTTGGTGGGTATCTCTCTTCCCCGGCATCGCCATCCTGCTCACCGTGCTTAGCCTCAACCTTCTTGGAGACTGGCTCAGAGACCGTCTCGACCCGAAGCTGAGGCAGGTGTAGACGGACACGGCGATGACCCAACCGTTGTTACAGGTTGAAAACTTGTAAACTCATTTCTTGAGCCGTTGGGGAACGGCCAAGGCCGTCGAAGGTGTGAGTTTCAGCGTGTATCCCGGAGAGACTCTCGGCCTTGTCGGTGAGTCAGGCTGCGGCAAGAGCGTGACTTGTTTATCCATCCTGCGGCTGGTTCCCCAACCGGCGGGAAAAATTGTGGGGGGGCGAATCCTGTGGGAGGGGGAGGACTTGCTCAGTAAGAGCGAGGTGGAGATGCGCCGCATCCGGGGCCGTTGCATCTCGATGATACTTCAGGATCCGATGACCTCGCTCAATCCGGTTTTTTCCATTGGTGATCAGGTCGCCGAGGGGATCGCCATCCACCAGAGACTCAAGGGAAAAACCCTGTGGCAAAAGACGGCGGAGGTCCTTGGCCAGGTCCGCATTCCGTCGCCGCAGGGTCGCCTTCACGACTACCCCCATCAGTTCAGCGGCGGAATGCGCCAGCGCGTCGTTGGGGCCATCTCCATTGCTTGCGAACCCCGCCTGCTCATTGCGGATGAGCCGACCACTTCGCTGGACGTCACCATCCAGTTGCAGTATTTGACCCTTCTCAAAGAGATTCAAAAGCGGTCCGGTTTAGCCATGATTTTCGTCACCCATGACTTTGGTATCGTGGCCAAGATATGCGACCGCGTGGCCGTGATGTACGCCGGTAAGATCGTAGAGATCGCGCGCGTGCAGGACCTGTTTGACAGGCCGGCCCATCCGTACACTCAGGCACTTCTAAATTCTATCCCCAATCTGGAGGATCAAGTAGATCGCCTCTATTCAATTGAAGGTCAGCCGCCCGCGCTTCACGGCCTGCCGCTAGGATGCGCCTTCGCGCCCAGATGTTCCTATGCCACGAGCCGCTGCAATCAAGAATACCCTGCCGAAGTCTTTCTGGGCGCGGACCATATGGCCCGTTGCTGGGGGGTCTGCTGATGACAGACGCCCTCTTAGAAGCCCACAGCCTCAAAAAGCATTTTCCAGTCACCAGGGGTTTGATCAGGGCGCGAACCGTTAACAGCATCAAGGCGGTTGACGAAGTCTCGTTCATAGTGCACGAGGGGAAGACACTCAGCCTCGTGGGCGAATCCGGTTGCGGCAAGACCACCACCGCGAAGATGATTCTTTTGCTAGAGCGTCCCACGACGGGGAGCATCCATTTCCGTGGCAAGGACCTGCAGCATCTCAGTCCTGCGGAAATGAAGGAATACCGCGCCTCGGTGCAGGCCGTGTTTCAAGACCCGTGGAGTTCCCTTAACCCGCGCATGCGGGTGGGCTCAATCATCGCGGAGCCTCTGGTGGTAAATAGGGCCTTAACGAGACCGGCGATACGCGAAAGGGTTCGCGAGCTACTGCTGCAAGTGGGACTGCGACCGGAGCAAGCGGAGCTGTACCCGCACGAATTCAGCGGCGGACAGCGACAGCGAATCGCCATTGCTCGGGCCTTGTCTCTCAAACCGGCCCTCATCGTGCTCGATGAGCCGGTCTCGGCCCTTGACGTTTCTGTGCGAGCACAAATCATGAATTTGCTCAAGGACCTGCAGCAGCAATATGGTTTGAGCTACGTTCTGATCGCCCACAATTTGGCCACGGTACGCTACATGAGCCACCGGGTTGGCGTGATGTATTTGGGCAAGATCGTGGAAACGGCCGAGGCAACGGAACTCTTCTATCACCCCCGACATCCTTACACCCGGGCCTTGATCTCGGCTGCCTTGCGTTCGCGCCCCGATGCCCAGCAAGAGGAGATCGTGCTTCCGGGAGAGGTGCCGTCGCCGTTGAATCCGCCCTCGGGGTGCTCCTTTCATCCCCGCTGCTCAGATGCCTTGCCCCGTTGCTCTCAAGCGACCCCTGTTTCTCGGGAACATGAGAGGGGTCATTGGGTGGCTTGCCATTTTGCTGAGAAGCCCACTGCATCGATCGGCTCCGCATCGTACGCAGAGGAGCGACCATGATTTGCTGCGAGGGGAGAATTCGTGATTCACGTTCGTCCGAGCACAGGGAACGGGGACGATTCTCACGACTCGATGGAGCGCAATGGAGGAAAAAGATTTTTCAGCAGCGTGCTAGTGTAGTGTACCTGAAGTTCGTTGAAAAAAGGCAAATGATGGTTGCGAGTCGAATCGAATTCAAATCCCCCTTTTTCCCCTTTTTCAAAGGGGGAATTTTCTCTCTGGCATCTTAACCCCTCTTTGGCAAAGAGGGGAAGGGGAGATTTTCGGACGAAACGACGACGAATTTATACAGCGAACTTTGGTTCCGGAATACTAGCAGGAGGAGATAGTCGATGGTCATGGAAATGCGCTTGCCCCAATTCGATATGCTGGATGCCGATGCGGACATACTCAAGTGGCTCAAGAACGAAGGCGATCAAATCAGCGAGGGCGAGCCTTTGGTGGAAATAGAAACGGCCAAGGCGATCGGAGGCCTGGAAGCCCCAATTTCTGGAGTTCTGGTTCGGATCGTAGCGCCGGTCGGGTCAACGGTAACCTCGGGCGCAGTCTTGGCGATTATCGAGGAAGCTGGATAACTATGGAACATATTCGAGTAGGCTTATTCTGGCGCGGATGTGACGAGTCAATTCCAGGAGGCAAGGGTTATGGAGCGTAGCACCAAACTAAGTGGAGAACTGGATGCGGACGTTTGTCTGCACATTTATCGCAAAATGTTGACGATCCGCCATTTCGAGGACGTTTCCGGGGCGGCCTATAAGCGCGGAGAGTTTTGGGGGCCGACGCATTCCTCGGCAGGGGAAGAAGCAGTGGACTTGGGCGTTTGCACCGCCTTGCAACCTGGCGACAAGATTGTGGGCTACCACCGAAGCCACGGTCTGTTTATCGCAAAAGGGGCAGACATCAATGCTCTCATGGCGGAACTCCTCGGCAAGACCACAGGCACAAGCAAGGGCAAGGGCGGTTCCATGCACCTGGCCGACCGCGCCATCGGCGGCATCTGCTCGAGCGGCGTTTTGGCATCGTCGTTGCCGGTTTCAATCGGCGTGGCTCTGGCGCTCAAAAAAGAGGGCCACAATCAGGTGTGCGTGGTCGGCATCGGCGATGGTTCGTTCGAGGAGGGCCAGGTCGGTGAATCCATGAACCTGGCCTCGCTCTGGAAAGTACCGTTGATTATCCTGCTCTACAACAACAGGTATTTTCAGGTGATTAGCGCCCGCAGCCGTTCCTCTGCAACCCTCCTCTCCGACCGCGCCATCGGCTACAACATTCCCAGGACAGTGGTAGACGGTCAGAATGTCGTCGAAGTGTACCGCGCCGCCAAAAACGCGGTGGAGCGAGCCCGTCGTGGCGAGGGTCCCAGCCTGATCGAAGCTATGACCTATCGATATCAGGCGCAGGCAGCCCGCGCCGGCATCGGCGGTGATGAAGATTTCCGTCCTATGGAGGAAAGGGAATACTGGTTCAACCGCGATCCCATCAAGCTCTTCCGCGCTAGTTTGCTGTCGGCCAAGATGGCCAATCCCGAGGAGTTGGAAGCGGTCGAGCACGAAGTGAAAACGGCGGTCCAGGCGGCGCTGCAATACGCGCGCAAAAGTCCTTACCCGCAAGCTGATGAAATGCTGACAGACATGTACTCCGAGCCGCTCCAACCGGCCTGGTACTTAAGAAAGGAGGCGCTGGGCGTATGACGACGGCGCAAACAGGAACACACGCTGTAACTTACGGTGAAGCGGTTATCGAAGCCCTGCGGGAGGAGATGCGCAGCAACCCGCGCGTGTTCTTCATCGGCTACTATATACCTAACATGATATTCGGCTACCCTGTCGCCGACGCTTTAATGAAAGATGTCGGAGAAGATCGATTCATGGCGTCGCCTGTGACCGAGAACTCCATGGTGGGGGCCGCCGTGGGGGCCGCGATGATGGGCTATCGTCCCGTTGTGGACTTGATGGCTCCCAACTTCGCCTACTATGCCACGGACCAACTGGTCAATCAGGCGGCCAAGCAACGTTACACGTCGGGGGGGCAGTTCTCCGTGCCGGCGGTGTTTGTGCTCCACTATGGAGCGAGGCGAAGCGGCACCCATCATACCGATCGTTCACATCAGATGTACGTGCAGGTTCCGGGCTTGCAGGTGTTTGCGCCGTCCACACCTTATGACGCCAAGGGCCTCCTCAAGAC
>JBFJTQ010000258.1:0-5064 GCA_041625275.1 Binatia bacterium
ATCGTAGGTCGGCTCGGCGGGCGGGTTTTCTTCAGCCCGCCTTATCGCAGCAGCGACATCTTCACAGATTTCCAGGGCAGGCATTACTACGAGGAGCGAGAAGACAAAGGAAGACCCGGTCTCAAGCGGGCAGTGGAGTTTATAAAGAAACATCACGGGGCTCATCAGGGTCGTTTGCAGGGAATACTCAATCCGGCTCAAGCGGAAACCTGCGAGCCCTCGCTGCTCAAAGAGAGCGTTGCTGCCGCCAAAGAGCTCGACGTCCCGATTCACATCCATGCAGGTGGCAACTTCCGCGAATTCCTGCAGATCTTGAACACGCATCGCAAGCCCGTGGTCGAGTACCTTGCCGAGACCGGGATCCTCGGGCCGAGAACCACGATCGGCCACATGGCGATTACGGGCGGGCATTCCCGGGTTGACTATCCGCGCGGCGATGAAATGAAGCTCTTGGCGGATTCCGGTGCCACCGTGGGTCATTGCCCCTACAAGTGCGCGAAAATGGGTTTTGCCATGGAGTCCTTCGACCAGTATCGAGAGGCCGGTGTTCGAGTCGGACTGGGAACGGACACCTATCCGCTCGACATCGTCTCCGAGATGCGCTACGCGTCGCTGATTTCTCGGCTGGTCGATAGGAACGCTTCCGGGGCCAGACCCGCGGATGTTTTTAACGCCGCCACGATCGCCGGCTCGGAGGCGCTGGGCCGGAAGGATTTGGGCCGACTCGCCGCCGGCGCCAAGGCGGATCTTGTTGTGATCAATTTGCGCACAACGCGGTATGGGCCGGGACGCGATCCCATCAACGCGCTGGTAGAGTACGGCAGCGGCGCGGATGTGGAGATGGTCATCGTGGACGGAGAGGTGGTGGTGGAAAACGGCCGGTCGACGCGCATCAACGATGAGGAACTCTTCGCCCAGGCGGAAGCGGGCGCCAAACGGGCCTGGGATAATTGGCCTGGACGGGACTGGAGCGGTAGAACGATTGAACAGATTATCCCTCCCGCCTTTCCCACCCGAAAAAGCTAATTGAACCATCTTTGGGCGGCTAGGCTCCTGCAATGCCACAGTAAAGCGGTTGACGGCTACTCGCTTTGCCGGCTATCAAAACTGAAAGCGCGCGGTTGTTTCTCCCGTGACGTAAAGTAGAAAGGTTTCGAATGCGCTACGGATTTGTCATCGATCAGAACCGATGCATCGGCTGTCATGCTTGCACGGTGGCATGCAAGGAGGAGCATGACATCGCGATCGGGGTTAATCGCACCTGGGTGAAGTATGTCGAAAAGGGGCATTATCCCGACACGCGCAGGCATTTTGCGGTTTTGCGTTGCAATCACTGCGACGATGCTCCTTGCATCGAGATCTGCCCCACGGTGGCGCTTTTCCGCAGGCGCGACGGCATCGTCGATTTCGATCACGAGCGCTGCATCGGTTGCAAGTCCTGTATGCAGGCCTGCCCGTACGATGCGCTTTACATCGATCCGGACCGGAATACGGCAGCCAAGTGTAATTTCGATGCGTCGCGCGTCGAGCGCGGGTACAAGCCGGCATGCGAGGTCGTCTGTCCGACGCAGGCAATCCTTTCTGGGGATTTGGACGACTGCGGCAGTGAAATCAGCCGGCGCATTGCCATGGAGAAAGTCAGTGTCCGCAAGCCGGAAAAAGGGACGAAGCCGAAACTCTTTTACGTCGGAGTCGACGGCGACCTGATCCAGCCGACGATGATGGAGCCTCAAGCGGCGCACTTGTGGGCCGAGAAGGCGCCAGGCGAAGATCTCTACGCTTTGAGTGTCACAGATCCCCATCGGCCTATTCCCGGAGTCGCGCGCGAAGTTTACGATGTGCCGCATGCCATACCCTGGGGAATGAAGATCGCCTCCTATCTGTGGACGAAGTCCATATCGGCCGGCGTCCTGCTGATTGCGGCATTGTTGCTCAATGCGGGATTTTTCCAGGACGCGCCGCTTCTCTATGTCGTCAGTCCCGTCGTGGCCCTCGTGTTTCTCCTCGCCACGTTTGTGTTTCTTATCCTAGACCTGAAAAAACCGGGCCGGTTTTTTTACCTGTTGACCAAAGCGAATTTCAACTCGTGGTTGGTGTTGGGCGGATTCGTGCTAATGATTTATGGCCTTCTCGCTGCCCTCTGGCTCGGTTATGCGATCACCAAGGCGGTAGTGCCGGCTCCGCTCCTGTGGGCGACGGCGCTCTTCGCCATTGCCTCCGCGTGCTACTCGGCCTTTCTCTTTGGCCAGGCCAAAGGCCGCGATCTATGGCACAGCCCGCTCTTGTTTTGGCACTTGCTCGTGCAATCGATCAGTGCCGGTACAGCTGTCTTGTCGCTCCTTGGAACGGTCGTAGGGGTGACCCTGCCCGCGTTTTACTGGATGGGAAACATCCTCGTGGTATCGCTCCTGGTTGGGCTGGCGATGATGTTAGGCGAGCTTTTGCCGCGGCACGGGGGAGAAGAGGTCAAACGCGCGGGCGACCTGCTCATCAGAGGGGCGCTGCGCAAGCAGTTCTGGATTTTTGTCGTTGGGTTCGGAGTCATTGTCCCCGTGGTACTCATACTTTGGCCAGGCGGCACGCTGTTGTTCAATATGACCGCCGCGGTTTTGGTGCTGATGGGATTGTGGATGTATGAGAATCTATGGATCAAGGCCGGGCAGTCCGTGCCCTTGAGCTGAGAGGAATTTTCTCATGAGTGATCATCGGCAGCCTTTGCATCCCGCGGCCGCAGGACTTGCGGCCTCCGTCGGCGGTCTTGCAAGCTTTCCGCCTGTCAGTCAATGGGACGACTGGGTGGAGTACGACACGGCCTATTGGCCGAGAAAAGTGGAAAAGCATTGCCAGATTATTCCGACTGTTTGCTTTAACTGCGAGGCAGGCTGCGGTCTCGTTGCTGTCATCGACAAAGAGACGCTGCAGGTTCGTCGCTTCGAAGGCAATCCGGAGCATGCGGGAAGCCGCGGGAGGAATTGCGCCAAAGGCCCGGCGACCCTGAACCAGGTGAACGACCCTGAACGCATCCGCTATCCCCTGCGGCGTGTCGGCAAGAGAGGAGAGGGGAAATGGGAGCGGGTGTCCTGGGACGATGTGCTCGATGATATCGCCGCACGCGTTCGCGCGGCGCTGCGGGAAGATCGCCGGAACGAAATCATGTATCACGTCGGGCGGCCGGGTCACGAACTTCTCTATCACCAGAGGATTTTTCATGCCTGGGGCATCGATGGCCACAATAGCCACACCAACGTTTGTTCCGCCGGGGCGCGCGCGGGTTATGCCTTTTGGTCGGGTATCGATAGGCCTTCGCCCGATCACGCCAACGCGCGCTTTATCCTGCTGCTAAGCTCGCACCTGGAAACCGGGCACTATTTTAATCCGCACGCTCAGCGGATCATCGAAGGCAAGTTGGCCGGCGCAAAAATCTGCGTCATTGACACGCGCCTTTCCAATACGGCGTCGAAGGCCGACTACTGGATTTCTCCATGGCCGGGAAGCGAGGCGGCGATCCTCTTGGCCATGTGCCATGTCTTATTGCAGGAAGATCTCTTCGACGCGGAGTTTGTGCGCAGGTGGGTTAACTGGGAGGAGTATTTGCGCGAGGAGCATGGCGATAAACCGCAGAGCTTCGAATCGTTTATCAGCCTGCTCAAATCCGAATACGCCCGGTATACGCCTGAATTCGCGGCCCAGGAAGCGGGCATCGATCCGCATGTGATCATTGAAGTTGCCCATGAGATCGCCGGGGCGGGCTCCGCTTTTTCAAGTCATGTCTGGCGCAACGCGGCGGCGGGGAATCTCGGCGGCTGGCAGGTAGCGCGGGCCCTCCAGTTCCTGGTCGTTCTCGCGGGCGCCGTGGCCACACCCGGCGGCACGGCACCGAATGCCTGGAACAAGTATGTCCCAACGCCGCCGCTGATGCCGCCGCCAGCGAAAGTCTGGAACGAAATGCTCATTCCGCCCGAATTTCCCCTGGCCTTTTTTGAGATGAGTTTTTTGCTGCCTCACTTCGTGAGGGAAGGGCGGGGCAAACTCGCCATGTACTTTACGCGGGTTTACAACCCGGTGTGGACCAATCCCGACGGCATGAGTTGGTTAGAAATGTTGACGGATGAAAGCAAAGTCGAGCGTCATGCGTGTCTCACGCCGACCTGGAGCGAGACCGCTTGGTTCGCGGACTACGTGTTGCCCATGGGGCATGCGTCCGAGCGCCACGATTTGATGAGCCAGGAGACCCAGGCGGCGCGCTGGATCGGATTTCGCCAGCCCGTTCTGCGGGTGGCCCTGGAAAAGCAGGGAAAGAAATTCAATTTCACTTACGAGGCCCATGCCGCCGCAGGCATCGGCGAGGTGTGGGAGGAAGACGAGTTTTGGATCGAGCTGTCATGGCGCGTCGATCCAGACGGTTCGCTGGGTATTCGCAAATATTTTGAATCCCCTTACGAACCGGGCGCGAAGATGTCCGTCTACGATTACTATCGGTGGATTTTTGAGAACAGCGTGCCCGGGCTTCCCGAAGCAGCCGCGAACCAGGGCTTGACGCCGCTTGAATATATGCGCAAGTACGGTGCTTTCTTGGTCGAGGATCACGTTTACCTAAGCCACGAAAATGCGATCAAAGCGGCGGACCTGAACGAGGCGAGCACAGATGCAGGGACAAAGATAATCACCAAGAGCGGCACTGCGTTGGGCGTTGAAGTTGACGGCAAGGCCTGCGCCGGTTTTCCCACGCCTTCGCGCAAGCTGGAGTTCTTTTCGAAGACGCTAAAAGACTGGAAATGGCCCGAGTACGCTATTCCCGGCTACATCAAGAGCCATGTCCATCTGGACAACATCGACGTCAACGCCGGCGAAATGTTGCTCCTGCCGACGTTTCGTCTGCCGACATTGATTCATACCCGCTCTGGGAATGCAAAATGGCTCTACGAGATCTCGCATCGAAATCCGCTGTGGCTGAATCCGAAAGATGCGCAGATCCTGGAGGTGAAAACCGGAGATCTATTGAAGGTTCATACGGAGATCGGCTACTTCATCGACAAAGTCTGGGTGACGGAGGGGATCAAGCCC
>JBFJTQ010000259.1:0-5056 GCA_041625275.1 Binatia bacterium
AGGGGAAATCGACGCTATCTTTGACGAGGCGATCAATCGCTGGGTTTACAAAGGGCTTGATTATGGAATACGGCCTTTGTCACTTGGCGGACCGCTCCTGGCAAAGTTGGAAGAGATGGGCTTCCGGCGCGGCGTCATCCCCAAGGCGGATTACCCAAAAGTATCGGCCGACGTCGTGAGCCTGGACTTCAGCGGGTGGGCGGTTTTCACTCGTGCGGACGCACCCGACGATTTCATCACCGCTTTCTGCCGGGCCCTCGAGGCCCGCAAGGACCGGATCCCCTGGCAGGGCGAGGGCCCCCTTCCGCTCGAACGCATGTGCCGCAATACACAGGATACCCCGTTGGTTATACCGCTTCATCCCGCTGCCGAACGCTTTTGGCGCGACTGCGGTTATCTACCCTGAGGTGACCCAGGTCAGACCTGCGAATTGGCTATGGAGAGCGATCGAAAAGTAGTTGTCAGAGGATTAAACGACGGTAAGCGCTTAAAGTAAGGAGGGTTTGTAACATGGCTAAGACACTCCGTCAAACCCATGATGTAACTGCCAGGGATCTCGAATTTGTGACAGACCCGGACGAACAGTTGGAAACAAAGACAGGGACTCGTTATGGAGCAGCAGAATTGGGGTTTCGTCACTATTGGTATCCGGCCCTCCTTTCCAGGCAGCTTGGAAAGAAACCCAAATCTGTAATGTTGCTTGGCGAGAACCTCGTCTTTGTCCGAGCTAACGGGCGCCCCTACGCGCTTCATGATCGATGCGCGCACCGGGGTATGCGATTGTCCGAAGGCAAGTGCTGGACGGAAGGCACGATAACCTGTCCGTATCATGGTTGGACGTACAGGTTGGGCGACGGAGAGTTAATTGCAGCTCTAACGGATGGGCCTGAGTCGGCGGTTGTGGGTAAGAAGGGAAAAGGGGTTCGCGGCTATCCGGTGGAGGAGCGAAATGGGGTCATCTACGTCTACATGGGAGACCGCAACCCGCCGGCACTCGAGGAGGACGTTCCAGAAGAACTGTTGCAACCGGAATATGTTTTTGAGGCCGTCACGTCCGTCTGGAACAGCAACTGGCGGCCTGCGGTTGAAAACGGGTACGACGCCTCCCACGCTACATACGTCCATAGGTACAGCCTCCGATGGCGAACTCAGTTTCTTCTGCCGCCGGCCTGGGCTGGGAAGGTGGAAAGCGAGGTACAAGGTAAATACCTGATTCAAAGGCGCCGCGGTCCTTTCGGCTTTGAGGCAAACTATCCGGGCTTTGGCCTCTGGCCGCGTCACGCCTGGTTGCGCAAAGCCCTGGCAAAAGCTCGCAAAAAATTTGGTCCTAAGGGCAAACCTATGATTGCAGGCGTCCGCCTTCCATGCATTATCGTGAACCACTATACCTATTATACCCATGTCCGATATTCGATCCCGATCGACGCGAAACACACTCGCAACTTTCAGATGTTGGTCGGACGGTTTCATGGACTAAAAGCGCTCGCCTTTCGACTGCAATACTGGCTATGGCATCGTTGGGTGTTTCACAAATGGTTCAACGAGGGACAAGACAGGTGGATCGTGGAACGCTTGGACTACTCGGCGCCAGAGCTGTTTTTTAGACCCGATAGCTCCATCGCTCAATTACGTAAATATTTTGAGAAAAATGCGCGGACGAGCGATCCAATCGAAGGTAGTGAAAGAATAGAAACAAATTCGTCGGGTTAATGATAATCGATTCTATCTAAAAGAAGAGGGAGGACTTTTCTATGGGCCGTTTACCTAAACAACCCAAGATGCTGGTGAGTCTCACCGCTGCGGCAATACTACTCTTGGTTTTCTTTCCGCAAAGTTGGGGGGCTTCGCAGGATGAATGGAAAGAGGTTGTGGAGGCAGCCAAGAAGGAAGGCAAGGTTGTGGCTTCCATTCCTGCCAGTTCCGAATTGAGGAAGCAAATGGAGGGGGCGTTCGAAAAGCAGTTCCCGGGCATCGATCTGGAACTCTTCCCGAGCAGTGCTTCGAAGATGCTGAGAAGAATCAGTGACGAGTTTCAAGCCGGCGTGCGTTACTTTGACGTCCACATCGGGGGTGCGGGCTCCATGGTCCGCGGGTTCGTTGGAGGAAAGATTGTAGATCCTATTGAACCGAACCTGCTGCTTCCTGAAGTTAAAGAGCCCAAGAACTGGTGGGGCGGATATATGGCTCTTGATAAGGAAAAGCGGTTTACTTATACCTTTGCAGCTTTTTTGGTCGCTAACTTTTGGCACAACACGAAATCGGGGACTGCCGAGGAGCTTCGCTCTTATGACGATCTACTCAATCCAAAATGGAAAGGAAAGATTGGCTGGTACGATCCGCGACGACCGGGCGCAGGGGCGGGCGTTTGGGAATACATGTGGAAAAACAAAGGCGAGGAATACTTGAAGCGCCTGGCGACACAAGACCTTCAGCTCTCGCGCAATCGGCGGGTATTGGCAGAGTCGCTTGCCAGGGAGAAACTGGCCGTGACTATCGGCGTTAGCTACTATTCATTCCGGTCCTTTATCGATGCGGGTCTGCCCGTAAAGCCGCTGCCTGTCTTTAAAGAAGGAACCTATGGCACGTCGGGGTCGGGGAATCTGGCGATCATTAAGAATCGTCCCCACCCGAACGCAACCAAGGTGTTTGTCAACTGGTTGCTCAGCAAGGAAGGGCAGGAAGTCTGGACAAAGAGCCTGAGCCAGCCCACCCGTCGGTTGGATGTGGATACTAAATGGACAGCCAAGTTTGGTTCAATAGCGGCAAAGGATAATCTATCTCTCGAAAAGTGGAACGAGGTGGAGCAGATTACGGAGGCTACGGAGCCAGCGGCGAAAGCGGCGATGAAGAGCGCGCGTAGCCTCTTACCGAAGTGAAACGAATCTTAGGGGGGCGCATGGCGTACACTTGGCGGTTGAATTGCCAGAGGGCTGTTGGAGGTTCGCCAGCTTGAGATTGAGTAACCTACTTAAGATTCGGGGGTCCATGGCATGGTCAAAACCGCGGCGCCGGAACGCGTAATCTTTCGGGCAAAGTTGAACGGATCCTTGCTCCTCATGAGTTTGCTCCTGGGAGCAGTTGCGTTTCTAATTCTAACTCCCCTTTTCTTGATGATCCTGAACAGTTTTCAGGTCTCGGATCCGGGCCAACCGATAATTTATGGTCTTCAAGGCTGGCGGGAGGCCTTCAGCTCACCAGGCATACTATCCGCTATCTATAATACCTTTTCCTTGGCGCTAGCCCGCCAGTTCATTGCCCTATTCGTCGGTATCGTGCTTGCGTGGTTGCTTGCGCGCACCGATATACCTTTCAGTGGCCCGCTCGAGTTCATGTTCTGGCTTTCCTTTTTCCTCCCGGCGCTGCCGGTGACGATAGGATGGATACTTCTGCTCGACCCGAAGTTCGGCTTGGTAAATCAGTGGCTGCTCAAACTCCCGTTTATCAGCGAGCCGCCGTTTAACATTTATTCGTTTTGGGGAATTGTCTGGGCGCATCTTGCCTCTTCGACCATCGGAGTCAAGGTATTGCTCCTGGCGCCTGCCTTCAGAAATCTGGATGCGGCCTTGGAAGAGTCTTCCCGCGTGTCTGGTGCAAGTGCGGTAAGCACGCTCGTTCGTATCATTACGCCGATCATGATGCCGGCTATCCTGGTGGCTACGATTTTGGGACTTGTCCGCTCCCTAGAGGCGTTTGAAATTGAACTGGTCTTGGGAGTACCGGTTGGGATCCAGGTGTTTTCTACAAAAATTCTCGACCTCGTCATTGCCGAACCTTCGGAATATCCTCCGGCGATGGCCTTGAGTTCTACTTTTCTGGCCGTGCTGCTGGTTCTGGTATGCTGCCAACGCTATATCGTTGGGCGGAAAGAATTCACGACCGTGACTGGGCGCGGCTTTAGCCTTCGCCGTATCGCGCTCGGTCGATGGAAAAACGTCGTGTTTGTCCTAGTATTACTTCTGGCATTGATCGTCACGCTGGTTCCAACCATTTTCCTGGTGATGGGGACCTTCATGAAGCTTTTTGGCTTCTTTGACATTAGCGATCCCTGGACCCTGAATAATTGGCGCCAGGTGCTTCGAGATCCTGTGATACTTCACTCTTTATGGAATACTCTGGTAGTAGCGCTGGGCAGTGGGATGATCGGCGTGTTCCTTTTTTCACTGATTGCCTATGTCATTGTGAGGACAGGTTTTACTTTCAGGGGAGTCCTTGATTTCCTCTCCTGGATCCCATGGTCCATCCCGGGGATTCTTCTCGGAATGGCGCTTCTCTGGACTTTTCTCGGCACAAAAATATTTCTTCCCCTCTATGGGTCCGTCTATATCCTGATGATCGCGATGATCATAAAGAGTATGCCCATAGGAACACAGGTCATTAAAAGTATTATGCTGCAGTTAGGGCGTGACTTGGAGGAGGCGTCGATAGTGTCGGGCGCCTCATGGTTTTCTACTTACCGCCGTATCCTGGTGCCGTTGCTTTTCCCAGCCCTGATTACCGTCGGACTGCTGGTGTTTATTTCTGCCGCTCGGTATATCAGCACGATGGTGCTTCTAGCGACCGGCGAGACCAGGACACTTTCCTTGCTGATGCTGGAGTTCGCTACAGAAGGCCAGTTTGAAAAGGCAACGGTGGTGGGTGTACTGATAGTTGTCTTTGTGTCGGCTGCAGCTCTTATTGCACGGAGTCTCGGAGGCCGTGTCGGAATGAGAGCATAGTGAAGGTAAAAGAGGCGATTTGTAACAGATGATTGGTGCAGAAGCTCATCATGGCGGAGATTCTCGGAATCGGGTGTCCCCATGGCCCCCATATGCGGTTTACCGATGAGACGATGGCAAACTGCTATTTTCGCGTCAACCTGAGGAACGCACAAACCCCCGAGGCCCTCAAGGACCCGAAGAACTGGCCGGCACAGATGAGAGAGGAGTGGGGGAACGACGAAGGAGTTACCGCTGCGCGGCGGCACCGCGGAGAAGTGATTCGTGGGTATCGCGCGGCGCGGCAGGCGCTGGACGACTTCAATCCGGACTTTGTTTTGATGTTCGGGGATGACCAGTAC
>JBFJTQ010000260.1:0-5053 GCA_041625275.1 Binatia bacterium
GGCTCGATCGACTGGTTCTGCTTCCCTCATTTCGACTCGCCCAGCGTTTTTGCAGCCATTCTCGACGAGAAAAAGGGCGGACATTTCAAGATCGCTTCAGCGACCGGGGGAATTACCCATAAACAGTTTTATTGGCCCGATACGAACGTCCTCATTACCCGTTTCCTCGCACCCGAAGGAGTTGGAGAAATCACTGACTATATGCCTGTGGGAACGCTTGCAAAAAACCACGGCCACCATCAATTGGTTCGCCGTGTCAGCGTCGTTCGGGGAGCGATGGCCTTCCGGATGGAATGCTATCCGTCCTTCAACTACGCCCGGGACAGGCATTCGACGCAAATAACCTCAGGTGGCGCGTCTTTCAACTCCAAGGAGCTCAACCTTGGACTCGCAACGAGCATCCCCTTGAAACTCGATGGCAATGGTGTCGTCGCGGATTTCAGATTGGAGGAGGGGCAGACGGCGACCTTCATACTTCAGGACGTGGAGCGCAAAGCCGACTGTGGGTTGGGGCTCTCCGAGCGGGAAGCATTCGACCTTTTCGACCAGACCGTAGAGTACTGGCGTGGCTGGCTTTCAAAGTGTACCTACAGGGGCCGCTGGCGCGAGATGCTGCACCGGTCCGCGTTGGCGCTCAAACTGATGACCTTCGAACCGACCGGGGCCATCGTTGCAGCCCCCACGTGCAGCCTCCCCGAGGACCTGGGGGGCGAGCGTAACTGGGACTACCGATTTACCTGGATTCGGGACGCAGCCTTTACGCTCTACGGGCTGATGCGAATCGGTTTTACTGAAGAGGCTGCCAAGTTCATGCATTGGCTGGAGGCGCGGTGTCATGATCTCAACCCCGACGGATCTTTGCAGATCATGTACAAAATTGACGGCGACCGCATTTCCACCGAAACCACGTTGAGTCATCTGGAGGGGTACAAGGGTTCATCTCCAGTCAGGATCGGCAACGCCGCGGCTCAGCAGTTGCAGTTAGACATTTACGGCGAGCTGATGGACTCGGTTTATCTCTATAACAAATATGGAAACCCCATATCCTACGACCTTTGGACACATCTAAGACGACTCATCAACTGGGTGTGCGATAACTGGCAACAAAAAGATGAGGGGATCTGGGAGGTCCGTGGGGGAAGACAGCACTTTGTCTATTCCAAGCTCATGTGCTGGGTCGCCCTGGACCGAGGCTTGCGGTTAGCCAACAAGCGGTCGTTTCCGGCCGATTGGGAACGCTGGTTAAAAGTCAGAGACCAGATCTACGAAGAGATCATGGCGAAAGGCTGGAATGCGAAGCGCAATGCTTTCGTTCAATACTATGGAAGCGACTCGCTGGACGCTGCCAATTTACTCATGCCGCTGGTCCTTTTCCTTTCTCCGACGGACCCCCGGATGCTGAAGACGCTGGACACTACGGTTCAGCCGCCGCATAAGGGCGGGTTGGTCTCCAACAGTTTGGTCTACCGTTACAATGTGGAAGAAACGGCAGATGGGTTAAAGGGAGACGAAGGCACCTTCAATATTTGCACGTTCTGGTTGGTCGAGGCGCTCACGCGCGCGGGACGGCGCCATGAAGCACGCCTAATGTTCGAACAGATGTTGGGATACGCCAATCACCTTGGACTATACGCCGAAGAGACCGGGCATAGCGGCGAGGCCCTGGGAAATTTTCCCCAGGCCTTCACCCACCTGGCATTGATCAGCTCCGCTTACAATCTCGACAAGGCCCTTGGAGCCGGAGGATAGATGCCCGGAGGAGCCGACGTCACGGTCAAGCGCATCAACTATAAAGGATGGGCTGGCTGGCAAATCGAGAGCGGGCCATTGGGATTAGTCCTGGTGCCGCAAGTGGGCGGGCGTATTATGGGCATGACCTGGCGGGGACAAGATCTGTCATTTACCCAACCCGAGTATGAAGGACATGTCGAAGACGTCCTGGCAGCGGGGAACATCAGAGCCAAAAAACAGGAGATAGGATTTCGTTATTGGGGAGGCGATAAGACATGGCTCGGACCTCAAAGTTCCTGGGTTGATGGCTTTCCGTTTCTAGATCTGGATAGCGGCCCCTATCATCTCCAGTTCAGGGAGTCGACCTCTTCGGCTGCGGTCGCCGAAATGACCAGCCCGGTCTGTCGTGAGACCGGCGTGCAGATTATCAGAACGGTGATGCTCTCTTCAGGAAAAACGGATTGGACAGTTAAACACCAGTTGATCAACAGGTCGAATACGGCGATTCAATGGGGCGTGTGGAGTGTCCACATGGTGCGGCGACCCGCAACGATCTATTTACCCAGAAGCCGCTCTTCGTCCTATCCGGATGGCGTCAAGGTTTTCCCCGAGGAGGGCGAGTCCGCGCGACTCCGTCATAAGGTGGTAAGCGAGATTGGAAGCCTGGTCGCGATCAGCTGTCGTGAACCCAGAAAGTTCAAGTTTGGAGTGGACGCCCAGGAGGGATGGATGCTCGGTGTCCTGGACGTATCGCCGCTTGGCTTGGTCGGCTACCGAAAACAGTTTCCGGTATATCAGGGAAAACCATATGGTCATGGCTGTACGGCGGAGGTCTACAATTCGGCTGAGTATCCTTACCTGGAAATGGAAATCCACGGCCCCGTGACTCCCTTAAACGCTGGCGAGAGTTTCGAATTGGAAGAGCGGCAGTCTTTGTTTGAGCTAGACCGATGGCCGCAGGATGAGGATGAAATCCGCCGATATCTGTTTGCTCACTGACAAGGCTAAGAACCGTAGAGCCCACCACACGACTGCTGAGAGGGCTCCGCGAAGGCACGCTGTTCTTACTGACGCGCGGCTTCGCGGCCCATGTGTACGCGCTTAATCGCCAAATCGATCTTCCGGCGATCTCTTCGAGGCTTGATTGCATCGGGGCTTCGAGGATAAATGGCTATATGTTATAGCGACACGTGGCATAAGTAGTAGCAAGGCGTTGCTGCAAGAGGAGGGCGAACAGCATGGAACCGCCGACCCATGAAGTAACTGTAGTTGACGTCAGAATGCCTTTCGGCTCGATGGTTGTCTTCATGGTCAAATGGGCAATCGCTTCGATACCCGCGCTGCTCATTCTGACCCTGTTGTGGTTTTTCGCGGCAGCGTTATTGGCCGCTCTCGGGCAACGTTGAGGTGCAGGTGACCCAGAGAAAGGGTCACAAATTTCTGTTTCCGAGGATCGTCGGGAACGTGCACGTTGGGAGCATTCTCCGAATCCGCGACTGCCGCCGTTACCCGCGTTGGGTTTTCAAGCGGCCGTCGCGGAACTGCGTCTTCATTGATGTTCGAAGTTCGTGAGCTTGGTTCTTGGTAAGAGAGTAGAGCCTCGTTACGTTGACTTTAGAGAAGTGACTAATATATTGACCATAATTGAGGTCTTTTATGAAAGACATTTCCACCTACATACCCATCAGCCGGGCCAAGAGTCAGCTCTTAGATATCATTCGCCGACTGGAAAGCGTCGACGATGCCGTGGCGGTGACCAAGAACGGTGTTCCGGCGGCGGTTATTCTCAGCACGGAAAAGTACGAGGGGCTGCTGGAGACGCTCGACATTTTGAGCGATGAGAAGGCGATGAGGTCGCTACGGACATCGATGCGTCAGGCGCGCCGCGGAAAAAATGGCTGAAGTATGAAGAGGTCTTTGGTCGTTGAAGAGGGCTTCTTGTCGGTTTGCCCCGGAAGCGGCTCGACTGATATCCAGGCTCCCGCCCGAAATCAATTATCTCGTACGATCTTCCATTGATTCGCTGCTGGCGAGGCCGAACGCCGGCTCCGAACTGACCGGAGAGCTGGAAGGCTATCGCTCCCTCAAAGCAAAAAGATACAGAATCATTTATCGTGTGAACGACGCTCGAAAGAATGTCGAAATATACCTCGTCGGTCATCGGCGGGATGTCTACGATACGCTCCGCTCACTCCTTATCGGAGTGAAACAATAACCTAGATGACCGTTTTCAAAAAAGGGGGACCACTGGTAACTACAGGGGACTGTGGTTGACTAGCTGAAATAACTGGTTTGTCCGGAAAATATTCATGGCCCGTGAATTGATCAATGATGCCCGGCCGCTTAAGGAGAGACCAACCCGCCACAAGAGCCGAGTCGCAAAAGCTTCCCACCGGCCTTGTGCGCTGTTCTTGTTCTTGCGCCTGCGAGTCCAGACTTAATCCGAAACTCAAGCAGCCCGCAATCTTTTCACCTTCACTTTCACACAAGAATCGAGTGCGGCCGACAAAGTATCGAGGCGGTCAACTGTGTAGTCAAGCAGGCTGTTAAAGTGGACGCCTTTTCCGCGCGCGCCATCGTTTGCGGTCACCCAGCGTCCGGCAACGGCGGGAACGGCCAAACATTCGGGATGGATTCCCTGGCTCAGTCGAACGGTCGCATGAACTTTTTTGCCGCCTGGAGTTTGGATTTCGATCTCGTCTCCGTCCGCAATCCCTTTAGCCTTCCCCGTCGCCGTGTTCAGCGCGACCGGAAAGACCTTGCCATTGCAGTGGGCCAGCTCAACGAGCCACGCGTTTTCGCTGGTGATGCTAAGGGTGAGGAAGGGTATTTTCTGGTTGACGACAAAAAGGTCGTATTCCGGCGGGCTCTCCGCATGAGCCGGACAAGGGCGCCACTGCGTCAGCGGGACATAGTCCGAGGTGTCCCATTCAATGTTGTGCTTTTCGGTGAATTGTTTGACGTCCTCTCCTGCGTCGATGAAGTGCTCCAGGTAAAGCGGTATCCTGCCCGAGTGGAAAATGCGTGGATAGCTTTGCTCGGCTGTCCGTTTGCCGAGTTTGCAGTAGCCGTGCTCCTGAAAATAGCTTAGCCCGTGCTCATTGCCGCAGTAAGACTTGAGCCAGCGGTCGCAGATCTCCTCCCAGGTATATTTGCGGGACGGATCGAGGCGCACCTCAGGCTCGAGATGGGCGGCGGCATTAAAGGCGGTGTAGAGGTCAGGTAGAAGATCCAGTCTTTCCGCCGCCTCAAGGAGAACTTCCATCCAGTAACGCGACTGTCCCCGGGGTTTGACGACCGGCTGCTGGAAATTGAAGCACCA
>JBFJTQ010000261.1:0-5043 GCA_041625275.1 Binatia bacterium
AATTTTTGAGGGAGGCGTCGCTATCAGCAACGAGAAAATCGTCGCCATTGGGGCCAATGACCAATTGCCCCAAGGCAAGGAAGAAATCGACGCCAAGGGTAAACATATTCTCCCTGGCATTTTCGACGGGCATGTTCACTTCAGAGAACCGGGCATGACGCACAAGGAAGACTTCGCCACGGGTTCAACGGCCGCGGTGTGCGGCGGTGTCACCACCGTCGTCGACATGCCGAACACCGTTCCGCCGACCGCCGACGCCGAGCAGGTGAAAATCAAACAACAACTGGGCGAGGCCAAATCGCTCGTCGATTTCGGCGTCACCGGCGTCATCGTCCAGACCAACACCAAGGATATTCTTCCCATGGCCGCCGCGGGTGCCATCGGTTTCAAGATTTTTTTCGGCGAGACCATCGGGAACTTACCTTTCCCGGATGACGGCATGTGCATGGAGGCTTTTGACTATATCGCCCAGTCGAAGTTGCCGTTGGGAATTCATGCGGAGAACCGCCAGATCATGGCCTACTGCACGAACAAGCTCAAAACCGAGGGCAAGAACGACGCTCGCTACTGGGAATCCTCCCGGCCGGATATTTGCGAAGCGGAGTCCGTGCACCACGCGATCTTCTTCGCAGAGACCTTTGGGACCAAGCTGCACGTTTTTCACATGAGCTCGAAGCAGGCGGCCTTCATGGTGCGGGAGGCCAAGGCCCGCGGACTGAGAGTGACCGCGGAGACCGGGCCCCATTATCTCCTGCGTGAGCCGAACGATATGGATCAAGTGGGCTCCCTGCTCAAGATGAATCCGCCGGTACGCACGAAGGACCACGCGGACGTTCTCTGGCAAGGTCTGCGCGAGGGATATGTCGACACGATCGCCACTGATCACTCGCCGCACACCCTGGACGAGAAGGGCTCCGATCTTTATGGCAAACTGACCAAGCCCGCCATTTGGGATTGCATCTCGGGTTTCTGCGGCGTTGAGACAGGCGTTCCTCTGATCCTGACCGAAGTCAACAAGGGCCGATTGACGCTCAACCAGTATGTTAAGGTCGCTTGTGAAAACCCGGCGAAGGTATGGCAGGTCTATCCCAAGAAGGGCGCTCTCCGCCTGGGCTCCGATGGCGATATCACCATTATCGACCTGGACAAGGAAGCCACGATCGACGTCGCCAAACTCCACAGCAAGAACAAACCTTCGCCTTGGCATGGCTGGAAAGTCAAGGGGCTACCGGTTTGCACCATAGTCCGCGGCCATGTCCAGATGAGAGACGGCGAGCCTTGCGGCAAGCCGATCGGCCGCATGCTCAAGCCACTCGTGTAGTTCGTCAGGTGATTTTAGAGGATCAGGTATTAATGAAACGTACAGAACCCTTCGACATGTATCAACCAACCTCGCTGCAGGAGGCGAGTCGCATTCTGAAGAAAAACGGGCCGGGAGGCCGTTTTCTCGCCGGCGGGACCGATCTCATCATTGCAATGAAGGAAAAGGGGCTTTTGCCCAAATATATCGTGGATCTCAAAAAGATTCCCGGGCTCTCGGGCATTCGTGAGAATTCCGACGGCAGCGTGGCCATCGGGGCCTTGACGACGATGTATGAGATCGAGCATTCGCCCCTGATCACAAAAAAATATCGTTTTCTCGCCCAGAGCGCAGCGGAGGTTGGATCGGTCCAGATTCGCAATCGAGCCACGGTCGGCGGCAACATGGCCAACGCCACGCCGTCGGCCGACGTGGCTCCCGCCTTGATCGCCCTGAACGGTGAGGTAAGTATCGCCGGTGCCGCCGGAGAGCAAACGCTCCTTTTGGAAGATTTTTTTCGCGGCCCCGGGCAGACGGTCATGAGTGCCGAGGAAATCTTGACCGAAATTACGATCCCAAAGACCGGGCCCCGGCTCGTCGGCGAATACATCAAGTTTTCTCCGCGCGAGATGATGGATCTGGCGTATGTCGGCGTCGCGGTCGCCTATAACCTTGGGGCGCAGGACAAACGCTGCGAAGGCGTGCGCATCGTTTTGGGTGCGGTGGCGCCAACGCCGCTTCGAGCGCGCAAGGCCGAAGCCATGCTGGAAGGTCAACTCCTCTCTGAAAAACTCGCGGCGCAAGTCGGCGACGAGGCGGCGCGGGAAAGCAAGCCTATCAGCGATGTTCGCTCCTCTGCCGATTACCGTCGCGCCATGGTAGCCGCGATGACCAAACGCGCCCTGCTCAATGCCGCGGTACCCCGCAGCGGCAAAGCCTCTTGGTACGAAAGACGAGACCGATTATATTGAAAATGATGGAGCACGGGGTGATGGCAGCGCATCCGCGCTCCTCCCCGTGCCGCTTTTCCATCATGATGAGGTCAGCATGAAGAAAAAAATCCAAATCACGCTCAATGGAAAGAGCACCAGCTTGGAAGTTTCGACGCATCGTTTGCTGCTCGATTTGCTGCGAGATGAGATCGGGCTCACAGGAACCAAGGAAGGCTGCGGCACGGGCGACTGCGGCGCCTGCACAGTCTTGCTCAACGGCAAGCCTGTAAACTCCTGTCTCATTCTGTCCGGGGAACTCGATGGAGCCGACATCCTCACCATCGAGGGGCTCAAAATTGGGCCGGAGCTTCACCCCATTCAGCGAGCTTTTGTCCAAGACGGCGGCGCTCAATGCGGCTACTGCACCCCGGGGATGCTCATGATGTCCAAGGCGCTGCTGGATGAGAACCAGAACCCCACTGAAGAGGAAATACGCTTCGCGCTTTCGGGCAACCTGTGCCGGTGCACGGGTTACGCCAAGATCATACAGGCAGTCCAAGAAGCGGCAGCGATCTTAAGAACCAGATGAAGAGGTTCAAAACGTTCAAGTCGTTTCCTCGCGGGGAACGCGTATAGAAAACCCTCTAAAGGGTTAAACGGTTTGAACGGAGCGAAGCGATTGAACGTTTTGAATGATTTGAACGGCTTGAATCATCCTTGAGGAGTCAAAGATGGCGCAACTAAAAGTCGTGGGCGAGCCGGTGACGCGTGTCGATGCCGTCGAGAAAGTAACTGGACAGGCGGTCTACGGTTATGATCTCGTCCTGCCCAATATGCTTTACGGCAAGACCCTGTTTAGCCCCAAGGCACATGCGAAGATCAAGAAAATTAATACGGATAAGGCGAAGCACTATCCGGGCGTGGTCGCAGTCGTGACGGGTGAAGACGCCCCTTGGACGCACGGCGAGACGATCAAAGACAAGCCTTTTCTGGCACAGGGCAAGGTGCGCTATATTGGCGAACCGGTGGCCGCGGTGGCGGCGGAAGACGAAGACATCGCTCAGGCTGCCGTGGGGCTAATTGAAGTCGAGTACGAGGATCTGCCCGTTTACACCGACCCGGAGGAAGCTTGCAAACCCGCCTGCATGCCGATTCACGAGGACTTTGACCGTTATCGCAAGGCTGATTTCATTGTCGGCGGTCACCTGCCCAACGTCGCTGAGCACTTTAAACTGCGCACCGGAGACGTCGCTGTGGGTTTCAAGGAGTCCGATCTGGTTTTGGAGGAGAGGTACTTTGTCCCCATCATTCAGCATTCCGCCATGGAACCTCATTCTGCCCATGCCCAGTTCGATCAACAAAGCGGCCGTTTAACGATTTGGGTTGCCAATGACGCGCCCTTCCGGGCCCTGCACGAGATTACCGAAGCGTTGAACATGCCGAAGGAGCAAATACGCTTCATCAATCCGCTTCAAGGCGGAGGCTTTGGATCCAAGGGCGGACTTAAAGTGGAACCCATCGCCGTGGCCCTCGCCTTTCACACGAACGGCAGGCCAGTGCGCGTCAAATTCAACCGCGAGGAAACGTTCATCTCCACGCTGACACGCCATGAGGCCGTCGTCTATTGCAAGAGCGGCGTAAAAAAAGACGGCACGATCATGGCCCGCGAGATGACGATCTACTGGGGCGCGGGGGCCTACGCCGAGAAAAGCCCGACGGTTTGCATCCGGGGCAGCCTGCCGGCACCGGGCCCTTACCGCATCCCTCATGTGAAAGTGGACGGCTATGCGGTCTACACCAACAAGCCCGTCGCTGGCTCATACCGCGGTTACGGAATTCCCCAAGGTGCCTGGGCCTGCGAGCAGCAGATGGATGAACTCGCCAAACGGCTGGGGATGGATCCGGTCGAGCTGCGCATGAAGAACATCTTCGTCGAAGGCGACATCGCCTACTGGGGCGAGCGGCTTCAGGCCGTGGGCCTTAAGGAGACGCTGGTCAAAGCGACTGAAGCCATCGAATGGGGCAAAAGGCCCGACCAGGTCAAGCCGGGGGTGAAAATCGGCAAGGGATTCGCTTGCATCCAAAAGCCGACGCGCTCGCCTACCACGTCCGCCGCGGGTGTTATCGTCAACGGCAAGGGCGATCTCACCGTACTCGCCGGCACCGTAGAAATCGGTCAGGGATGCAACACCATCCTATCGCAAATTGCGGCGGAAGAACTCGGGGTGCCGATGGACAAGGTTCACATGCATCCACTGGACACGGATGTCATACCGTTTGACGCTTCAACGACTTCGAGCCGCAGCACCTATCATATGGGCAATGCCGTGCGCCGCGCGGCCATTCATGCCCGCGAGCAGATTGCCGAGGCGGCGAGTCCGATGCTCGAGGCCAAGGCGGAGGATCTGGACTTCGCCGACGGCAAAGTATTCCTCAAAGTCCAACCGCAAATGGCTATACCGTTGGGCGAGGTCGTGCGGCGAAAACTCGGCGCCGACGGCATGGTTCGCGGGGATGGTTCATACACGTACGAAATCGCCAAAGATCTCGATCTGGAGACCGGCCACAGCGATCACGCCTCTGCGTTCTACATGTACGCGACACAGGCCGCCGTGGTCGCCGTGGACGAGGAAAGCGGTCGGGTGCGCATGCTGCGCATGTCGGCTGCTCACGACGTTGGTAAGGCCATTAATCCGCTGAACTGCGTGGCGCAGATCGAAGGCGGCGTGGCAATGGGCATCGGCTCGGCGCTCCACGAGGAGTTAGTCGTCGATGATGCCGGTAAGGTGCGCAACCCGTCGTTCCTCGACT
>JBFJTQ010000262.1:0-5019 GCA_041625275.1 Binatia bacterium
GCCGATAAGATCACCACGGTAAGCCCGAACTACGCGCGGGAAATCATGGAAAGCGAGCAAGGCTTCGGCCTGGAAGGGGTCCTTCGCGGCCGCCAACCGGATATTGTGGGGATTCTAAACGGCGTGGACTACGGCCAGTGGAGCCCGGAGAATGACCCGCATATCGCTAAGAACTACAGCGCCGCCAGTTTGACGGCGAAGCAGACCTGCAAGAGGGCCTTGCAGCGCACCGTGGGTCTGCCGCAAAAGACCAACCTCCCGCTCCTCGGTATGATCTCGCGCCTGACGTCGCAGAAGGGCCTCGATCTGATCGAGAAGATTCTTGATCCTCTGATGCAATGCGAGCTGCAGATGGCCATTCTGGGTAGCGGGGAACCGCGCTACGAGGACCTCTTCGTCCAGGCGGCCACGCGGTTCCCGGAGAAAATCGCCGTCCGTATCGGCTTTGATGAAGTCTTGGCGCATCAAATCGAAGCCGGCGCCGATATATTCTTGATGCCGTCGCTCTACGAACCGTGCGGCCTGAACCAGATGTTCAGTCTGAAGTATGGTACCATTCCGGTCGTGCGCGCCGTCGGCGGACTGAAGGACACCGTTGAAGACTACGACGCGGAAACGGGAACGGGAACCGGCTTCGTCTTTGGTTTCTACGATCCCCTGGCGCTCCTGGAAGCCCTTGATAGAGCGTTGAAGGTTTTTCGCGAAAAGCAGGCATGGACGGCCTTGAGGCGGACAGCCATGCGCATGGACTTTTCCTGGGACCGTTCGGCTAAGGCCTACACGGGTCTGTACCAAGAGCTTATTAACGACGACGGGCGTCTTTAGAGGATACCACTATGCAAGTACTTGCCATCGTATTGGCGGGCGGTAGGGGCGAACGCCTGCATCCGTTGACGGCGGACCGAGCAAAGCCGGCGGTTCCATTCGGCGGACGGTATCGGATCATCGACTTCGTTCTCTCCAACTTTGTCAATTCGGGAATTTTGTCAATCTACGTCCTCACCCAGTTCAAGGCCCAGTCGCTACTCGAACACCTGGACAAAGGATGGCGCACGACGGATTTCCTGGGGGAACATTTTATCACGGCGGTACCGGCGCAGATGCGCATGGGAAAAGATTGGTATCAAGGAACCGCGGATTCCGTCTATCAAAACCTGTATTTGATCCAGCGACATAACCCCCATTGGGTGGCTGTCTTTGGCGCGGACCATGTGTATCGGATGAATATTCGACAGATGATCGACGAGCACCAAAAAAATGGCGCCGACGTCACGGTGGCCGCGCTGCCGGTGAAAACCGAAGAGGCTGCCGGACAATTGGGAGTCATGGAGGTAGATTCGGACTGGCGCATACTCGGTTTCGAGGAAAAACCCAGCCAGCCCAAATCGATTCCCGGCGAGCCTGGCTATGCGCTGGGGTCCATGGGCAACTATCTGTTCAACACCGACGTCCTGGTCCAAGCCCTGACCGCAGACGCCGAGAACAAGTCCAGCGGTCACGACTTCGGCCGCAATATCCTGCCGTCCCTCATTGACGAACAGAAAGTTTATGCTTACGACTTTCGCAAAAACAGGGTGCCAGTCCCGTTCAAGGGGGAGGAGGCCAGTTATTGGCGCGATGTCGGAACCATCGAAGCCTATTACGAGGCGAACATGGATCTTTGTTCGGTAGATCCTTCATTCAATCTTTACAACCGCAGTTGGCCTCTGCGTACCGCCGAATTCGGTGATCCGCCGGCTAAATTCGTCTTTGACTGGCACGATCGCAAAGGCATGGCGCTCGACTCGATTGTCTCCCAGGGAACCATCATCAGTGGCTCCATCGTGCGCAACTGCGTGGTCGGGCGCAATGTGAGAATTCACAGTTACAGTCAAGTCGAAGACTCGATCATCATGGACTGGGTGGAAGTCGGTCGAGGCTGCAGAATTCGCCGCGCCATCATCGACAAGGGCAACATCCTCACACCCGGCACCCAGATCGGCTACGACCTTCAGCAGGATCGAGAGCGTTATTTCGTATCCGATAGCGGCATTGTGGTTGTGGCGCGGGGAGCACGGAAATCCGACTGGATCATGACATTGCCGTAGCATCTGCCCGGGGTGCAGCACGGCAAGATCCGGTGGAGATGAGGCGGGGAACCCGAGTCCCATCATCACGCTTAATGACGATGTCGGGAACCGGCAAGCAATTCCGGCGCCGATTCTGCAGAATGTAATTTGCGAAAGCCTGGGCTGAGCGAGGAGGAACCTGTTGCGTACAACCATCGGAGCGAATTATCTCGGCGGCGACCGAACCTTTTTCCGGGTTTGGGCCCCGAATGCGTCGCGGGTCGATGTACGTCTCTTGGGCCCCCAGGAGCGAATCGTCCCGCTTGATGACGCAGGAGGGGGCTATTTTCAAGCGACAGTGGAGGGCGTGACGCCGGGGGCGCTGTACTTTTACCGCTTGGACTCCGGAGCGGAGCGGCCCGATCCGGCCTCACGATTCCAGCCTCAGGGCGTTCATGGACCATCTCAAGTCGTGAATCCCCATTTTGCCTGGGAAGATAGTTGCTGGTTTGGCCTCCCGCTCATGAGGTACGCGATCTACGAGCTTCACGTGGGGACTTTTACCGACGAGGGGACTTTCGAGGCGATCATTCCCCGTCTCCCGGAACTTAGAGACCTGGGCATCACGGCACTGGAGTTCATGCCGGTAGCGCAATTTCCCGGCAGTAGAAACTGGGGCTACGACGGTACCCATCCTTTCGCCGTCCAGGACTCCTATGGTGGGCCGGAGGGATTGAAAAGATTCGTCAACGCCTGCCATGCGGAGGGTCTGGCGGCGATTCTTGACGTCGTCTATAACCATCTCGGCCCGGAAGGAAACTACCTGGGCGAATTCGGTCCCTACTTCACGGAGCGCTACAAAACCCCCTGGGGCCCGGCGGTTAATTTCGACGGCACGGAGAGCGATCACGTGCGCGGTTATTTCATCGAGAACGCGCTTTACTGGATTACCGATTTTCACTTTGATGCGTTGCGCCTCGATGCCGTCCACGCGATCCTCGATCATTCCCCCTACCCGTTTCTGCAAGAGCTGGGAGAAGCCGTCCACCTGCGCGCCAACCATCTCAATCGACAGGTCTTTCTCTTTCCTGAAAGCGCGGCCAATGACTCCCGCCTCATTCGGTCGCGCGAACTTGGCGGCTACGGGCTGGACGCCCAGTGGAACGATGATTTTCATCATGCCCTGCGCGGTGTGCTGACGGGCGAGACTAGCGGCTATTATGAGGACTACGGCGAATTTCACCAACTGGTCAAAGCGTATCGGGAAGGCTTCGTCTATTCGGGCGAGTATTCGAAATATCGTCGGCGCCGCCACGGAACTTCGACGCGGGACATTCCGGCGCAGCGGTTCGTGGTCTTCGCGCAGAATCACGATCAGGTCGGAAATCGCATGCTCGGCGAGCGCCTCACGCAACTTGCGGGTTTCGAGGAGTTGAAACTGGCCGCTGGAGCCGTCCTGCTTTCTCCTTTCATCCCGATGCTGTTCATGGGCGAAGAGTACGGCGAAGAGGCCCCGTTCCAATATTTTATCAGCCACACCGACCCCGGCTTGGTGGAGGCGGTGCGCAATGGCCGGCGCGCCGAGTTCGCCGCTTTCGGCTGGCAAGAGGAACCCCCCGATCCCCAGAACGAGGCGACCTTTCTACGAGCCAAACTCAATCATCAGCTGCGCCGGGACGGACGTTATCGCATCCTCTGGGAACTTCACCGAGAATTGCTTCGACTGCGTAGGGAACTGGCCTCGCTGGCGCTCTTGGACAAAGAACGCTGCGAGGCCACAGGGTACGACCAGGAACGGGTATTGTCCATTCGCCGCTGGGATGGCGCAGAGGAGGCCTTAGCGGTTTTTAACTTCAACCGCGCCGGCGTTTCGATTCCGATTCGCGTGACGCCTGGTCGGTGGATTAAGAAGCTTGATTCGTCCGAGGCTCGGTGGCAGGGAAGCGGCAGCGATCTGCCGCGACAGTTCGATGCCACCGAAACCGTAACGCTATCGATGAAATCCACATCGTTTGCGCTCTTCCTCCGAGCCGTCCATGAAGCGACCTTAAGCAAAACTAGAAGGTGATAACTGTATGAATATCTGGCCGGGCAAACCCTATCCTCTCGGTGCAACGTGGGACGGAGCCGGAGTCAATTTTTCGCTATTTTCGGAAAACGCGACCGCGGTGGATCTCTGCCTCTTTGACTGGCCGGAGGGGCAGCACGAAATCGCACGCATCCCCTTACGGGAGAAGACCGCCAACGTCTGGCATGTCTACCTGCCGGAAGTGCGGCCGGGCCAACTTTACGGTTATCGCGTTCATGGTCCTTACGCGCCGGCAGAAGGTCATCGCTTCAATCCGGCTAAGCTTCTTCTCGACCCCTATGCCAAGGCTGTGGCTGGAACCATCAAGTGGAGTGACGCTCTATTCGGCTACCCCATCGGCCACCCAGAGACCGATCTTGTAGCCGACAATCGCGACAGCGCCGTTGGCCTGCCCAAGTGTGTGGTGATTGATCCCGCATTCAGTTGGGGCGACGATGCACCGCCGCGCACACCTTGGCACCGGACATTGATTTATGAACTTCATGTCAAAGGATTCACGGCACGGCATCCCCAGGTACCGGAACGACTCAGAGGAACCTATTCCGGTCTGGCTTGTCCGCCTGTGCTCGACTATCTCCGATCCCTGGGGATAACTGCCGTGGAATTAATGCCGGTGCACCAGTTCGTCGCCGACAAGCATCTGGTGGACAAAGGCCTCACCAATTATTGGGGGTACAACTCCATCGGCTTTTTTGCCCCTGATGCGCGCTATTCGAGCAGCGGCTTTTTCGGTCAACAGGTCACGGAATTCAAGACGCTGGTTAAAACCTTGCACCGCGAAGGCATCGAGGTGATTCTCGATGTGGTTTACAATCACACCGCGGAAGGCAACCATCTCGGGCCCACGCTTTGTTTTCGCGGCATCGACAACGCCGCCTACTA
>JBFJTQ010000263.1:0-5015 GCA_041625275.1 Binatia bacterium
ACTTCGCGGCCATCCCTCTGCAACGCCGACGCCTCACGCGATTGCACGCCCCCTGCCTGAGTCAATTATGTCTGTATATAAATCATATAGACATTTTTGATAGCAGAGGCAAGCCTCCGCGCCAGAAAATAATCTGTCAAACCTATTGAGACCGGAGAAACGTGCGGAACGCCTGGGCTACGGCGGACAGCGGTCGCCTGTTATGGAACACTTCATAAAAGTCGCGCTCCAACTTTAGATGCCGGATGGGAATTTCCTTTAGTAAACCTAAATCGAGCTCTCGCCGGATTGACGTACGCGACAAGATGGAGATGCCGAGACCGGCAATGAGTGCCTCTTTAACGGCTTCGGTGCTTCCGAGTTCCATCGTCACGTGCAACAGTTTATCCGGCGGCTGCCGTTTTTTTTGCAGAAGTTTCCGAAACGATTCGAGGGTTCCCGACCCCCGCTCGCGCGCTACAAATGGCTGGGTGCGAAGATCATTCAACTCAACGGCCTTTCGTTTTGTCCAGGGATGGGACCCGGGAACAGCCAGGACCATTTCGTCCTGCCATATCTTTTGAAACGCCAGCCTGCCGTCATTGCTCTTGAAGCCCACGAACCCAACTTCCACCTTCCCGTTGATAATGTCATCCACGATCCCTGCGGAATCTCCGATTCGCAGCACCGGCCTGACTTCCGGGTGCTCCTTGATAAAAGCGCCGAGTTTTTGCGGCAGCAGATATTCGCCCGGGATGTTGCTGCCTCCGATACTAAGCTCACCCTTAAGTACTCCTTGAAACTGCTCGACCGCCGCCACCGTCTCATGCTTGAGAGCGACGACGCTTCTAGCCCTTCCCAACAACAGCTGCCCCAGAGCCGTGAGCGTCACTTCTCCGCGAATCCGGTTGAACACCTTCGCTCCCAAGGCTCGTTCCAGCTCTTGGATGTGGACGCTGACGGTGGGTTGGCGCAAAGACAGGTGGGCCGCGGCTTGCGAGAAACTCTTCAGCTCGGCGACCCAAAAGAAGACTTCGAGCTTTCGCAAATCCAGTTCTTCGCGCAGCTTCATCATGCGAGCAATCGTCCCGGGCTCGCTCCTTTCGCCCACCCGGCTAGGGAGTCGAGCGCATTGTCAACTCTCAAGAATGAGGTTATATTTTTTTATGATGCTAAATCAATCAGCCCTCCTGCCCTTCCACGAAGCCAACGGGGCAGTCTGCGCGGAACAACAAGGATGGCTGCTGCCCCTGCACTTTGGCGACACCGCAGCGGAATATGAGGCGGTTCGGGCTCACGTGGGGCTCATCGAGATCCCACAGCGCGCGTTTCTATCGTTCACCGGGCCGGACCGGACATCCTACCTTCAGGGCATGATATCGAACGACGTGAAGGCGCTGGTGCCGGGCCACGGTCTCTACGGAACCTTTTTGAACCAGCAAGGAAAGGTTCTGAGCGATGCGCGCGTCTGGTGTCTTGAGGAGTCTTTTTTGGTCGATCTTTGGCATCCTTTCAAGGAACGCATTCTCGCCCATTTGAACCGGTATCTCGTCGCCGACGACGTCGAAATTGCCGACCTGTCAGGGGACTACGGCTTGATCGCCGTTGAAGGCGTGCAAAGCGCAACGATGGTGGGGCGGCTTCTTCCGCAATCGACTTTGCCAAAGGCGATATTTGGGCATTCGGTCGTCTTGCATCACGAGCGGCAAATGCGCGTTACCCGGTACAGCCATACCGGAACGGATGGATTCGACTTCATCGTCCCCAGAGACATCCTCTCCCCTTTTGCGCAATCGCTCGCCGATATCGGCCGCTCATATTCCGCCCGCTGGGTCGGCGAACAGGCGCTCGAGATTCTCAGGATTGAAGCCGGCATCGCGCGCTACGGAATCGATATCACCGAAGAGACGCTTCTGCCTGAGACCGGCTTGGATCATGCCGTTAGTCATTCCAAGGGCTGTTACCTCGGCCAGGAAGTGGTTGAGAGAATCCGCTCTCGGGGCCATGTCAACAAAAAGCTCGTAGGCCTGCTGCTGAACGGCGATCTACAATTACGGCAAGGCGATCGCATCATGTCGGCAGACAAGCAAATCGGTACGGTTACCAGCTCGACTTTCTCGCCCGCCTTGCGCAGCTCGATCGCTCTTGCCTACATTCATCGGGATCACTGGACACCCGGAACGACGGTCAACGTGAGCTCGGCCGAGTCGCGAATTGAAGCAAAGGTGGCCGCACTGCCGTTTGTCAATTCAGGATCCGAGCCGTCGCTTGCATCCCGATATTGACAGCGTAACATTGACTCATGAGTCATTTTGATCGGGAAAGGAATCCGCATGACCGAATTCGTCAAGGTTTGTCGGATTGCTGACGTCAAACCGGGCAGCGGCAAGAGCATCGAACTCGACGGCAAAGCCGTCGCCGTGTTCAACATCGAAGGGACATTTTACGCCATCAATGACACCTGCAAACACCGTGGCGGTCCTCTGGGACAGGGAGAACTTGAAGGTAGGACGGTTATCTGTCCGTGGCATGGCTGGCGTTACGACGTGACCACTGGCGCCAACGAGCTTGTTCCGGAACAGCCCACCGAGAATTACGAAGTCAAGGTCGAAGGAGATGACGTGTTCGTCGCCCTGTGACGGGCGACACCCAGAGAGACGCGGACCCGCTCCCAAGTCCAAATGCGCGGCACCCGTTGATGGTGACACGGCGTTGCCGATCGAACTACGCCTTGTTCAGCTTGTCAAGTTCGGCGAGAAGCTCCGCGTTTTCGGGAATTCCCTTGTCGTATTCCTTCCGGAACCTGATGACCCCATTCTTGTCAATGATAAAGACCGCTCGCTTGGGAAATCCCTGGGGCCTCAGACAGTCATACTGAGTGCAAACCGCACCGTGTGGCCAAAAATCTGACAGCATGGGAAACCCAATTCCGCCCATTTTCTCCGCGAAGGCTTTATGGGCAAACGGTGAGTCAACGCTTATGCTCAGAACCTGAGCATCCCGAACCTCAAATTCTTTGCGATCGGCTTCGAGGTTCGTGAGTTCCTGTTGTCAGCCACCTGTGAAATCCAGCGGATAAAAGGCCAAAACGACGTGTTTTTTCCCTTGGTAGTCTTTTAAGCTAACGTTTTGCTCGCGCGATACAGGCAGCGTGAACTCGGGAGCTTTTTCTCCGACGTCAGGCATCGCCATGGCGGACCTCCTCTCGTTACCCTAAACTGCGCACAGCCGTCTTTTTATCAAGTCCGGGTCGTGAGGTAAAGACTGATGTACTCCTGCAGCGCGTCTTTAGTGCTGGGAAATCCCAGCTCGCTCCATGGAATTTCGCTGGCGGCGAAAGTGCTGGCCTCTACGGATTCGTCGCCAGCGCTCAACTCCCCGCCGATGACCTCCGCGGCGTAGACGACGATCACGTTGGGAGACCGAGGATAGGAGTACACGTTGAGCAGTGATCGAATTCGCACATCGAGACGGGATTCTTCTTTCGTCTCGCGGATGGCGGCGTCCTGCACGCTTTCCCCCCGATCCACATAACCCCCCGGGAAGACCCATTTACCCGAAGCCGGCTCGACACCGCGCTTCAATAGCACGATTCCGCCGTCCAACGAAAAAATCGTCCCTGCGACCACTTTCGGATCCTGAAAAAAAATGAAGGCGCAGGACTGACACACCAGGCGTTTGGGCTCCGTCGGCTTCAAAAGGCGCTTCTCAAGGGTGCCGCCGCAGCGCGGACAGAAGCGATATTCCACGTGTCCGTGAGGATGGTCATAGTGCTCTAAGGTCATACATTTCTTTGTAACGCATATTAGGTTGAAATAAAAGAATATTTCTGCAATCGTTATCCATGCTTCGCGCGGTCATTTTTGATTTTAACGGCATCATCGTAGACGACGAACCGATTCATTTTGAGCTCTTTCAACAGGTGCTTGAGGAGGAAGGTATCCGGCTAACCGAGCAGGACTACTATGCCCGCTACCTGGGTTTTGATGACCGCGGCGCCTTCAGCGCGGCATTTCGAGAGCACGGCCGACGGATCAACGAGCAGGAAATGGCGCGCCTGATTGAGCGCAAGGCCCGCTACTACCAGGAAATGATTCAAAACAAGATGAGGGTCTTTCCGGGCGTAAAGACTCTGGTTTCAACTCTCTCGAAACGGCTCCCTCTGGCGATCGCCTCGGGAGCGTTAAGAGACGAAATCGAGACTATACTAACAACGGTCAGCCTGCGGGATTATTTCCGCGCCATCGTCAGCGCCGAAGACGTGAAAGAAGGGAAACCAGAACCGGAGATTTTCCTGAAAGCGCTCGCCGAGCTCAACGGCGACACACCGGACGTTCCAAAAATTGCGGCTGCCGAATGCCTGGTCATAGAAGATTCCAAGGAAGGCATCCGCGGGGCGCGTCGCGCAGGCATGAAATGCCTCGCTGTCGCCAACTCGCATCCTCCCGAACAGTTGGCCGAGGCTACGGCCGTCGTGAAAAGTCTCGAAGAAGTCGAATTATCTTTCCTGGAAAAGCTTTGCGCTTGACGCGATGGTTCTGGCTACACTTCTGGGTGTTCATCGATAAGGCGTTCTTTGAGGGCGCATCGTAATTTCCACGGGACACGCCGCCGGCGATGTCTCCAAAACAAAACGAACGGCGGCCGCCACATCCTCGGGCCGAATCATCTTGCTCCTGTCCACCTGCCGTGTCGCCGGAATTAACGCTGTGTCGACGTACCCCGGCAAAATCACCGCCACCTTGATGCCGTATTCTCTTACCTCTTCGTAAAGGGACTGGGTGAACCCTATGAGGCCGAATTTCGACGCCGCGTAGGCGGACGCGTTGGCTTCGCCGGACTTCCCCGAGATCGAGCCGATATTGATCACCGCCCCACACTGCTTTGCGATCATCGACGGTAACAGCAAACGCGAGAGAATCATTGGGGCCCGCAAATTAATGCGAAACGTTTCATCCCAATCATCCACTCGGGCACGCACCACGGAAGCCTTTCTGCCCCAGCCGGCGTTATTGATCAAAATATCGACGCTTCCC
>JBFJTQ010000264.1:0-5011 GCA_041625275.1 Binatia bacterium
CTCGTCAATTACCTGCGGCGCGTTTTGGACAAGTACGTCGATGATAAGGATTGGCACTGGCAAACATTTGGCGACTACCTGAACTATATCGAGGGTAAAATCGCCCTTAACGTAGCTCCGTTGATGCCTCACTCCCCGGTGCGACTCACGGTCATGGGCGAGGCGGCGTACGCCAGGGAAGCAAACCCGGAAGAGCTCGACGCGATGAAAAAAATGGTTCGCGAGGGTATGGAGTTGGGCGCCGTTGGCTTTTCGACCAGCCCGCGGGGCGGCCCGGCGATTCATGCCGGCACGCCGAGCACCTTCGCATCCCACGATGAGATCGTGGATCTCGCCAATGTCGCTGCCCAGTATAACGGCTGTTTCCAGTTCAACGGGTTTCAGATGATGCTGCAGCCCGAAACCGGAATTCCGGCGATGCTCGAAAAGATCCACGCGACGCAAATCGGCAATGAGTTCCGTGTGCGTCCCGGCCAGAAAGCGGATGGGCCGAGAGCCATGACCTTTATGGAGGAAGCGCAGAAGCGCGGCCAGGATCTGTACGGTGTCGTTATTCCGTATCAGCACATCCGCCGCTTTGCGATCGATGATTGTTTCTTCCTCAACGGCCTCCCCACCTGGGAAGCGATCAAGGGTGCCGGGGATTTGCGCGCCCGGCTTCAGAACCCGGAGATCAGAAAAACATTAGAGCAGGAACGCCTCGGCGCCGCCGGCAAACCGGAATTCCCCGAATGGCATGGCTGGGAGCGCGTCGTTTTCGAGCGCATCGAAAAAACGGAGCTGAAACAGCTCGAACTCAAGAGTGCCGCGGATATCGCGCGCATGAGCAACAAAGCCCCGCTGGATGCTTTCTTCGATACTTGGCTCGAGGACGGTCTGCGCTCTCGCTGCGTCTATTACGGCCTCGCCAACGCCCACATGGAACTGCTCGCGCAAATGATCAAATCGGACACGAGTCTCATAGGGACCGACGTCGGGGCGCATCTGGACCGCTTTTTCTGGCACGGCGCGCCGACCAAAGTATTGGGCTACTGGCGGCGCGAGAAGAAGCTGTTCAGCCTGGAGCAAGCCGTCTGGAAGCTCACCGGCTTTCCGGCCGAGAGACTCAAGCTCAACCGCGGCGTTCTGAAGGAAGGATGGCCGGCCGACGTCACTGTATTCGATGCCGACAAGATCGACGATTTGGTCAGTCATAAACTACCCGAGATCATCGATGCCGAGGAAGTGAAGAGACATCCGCCGGGCATAAAGGCCGTGGTCGTCAATGGCTCCACGGTGGTGGAAGACGGGCATTGCAACGACGTTTTTCCCGGCAAAGTCCGGCGCCAACAACTATGTAGAGCGAACCTAAACTAAACGAAAGGATTGTAACGGAGATGCGAGTCTGTGCGATCGATATTCATCACCATTATGTGCCATCGGGATTGCTTGAAGAGGCCAAGCGCCACGCCAAGACACTCGGCGTAACCGTGTCTGAAACCGAGCGCGGGGAAGCGGCGCTTTCCTTTGCCGGCAGTCCGAACTTTGTCCTGCATCGCAACCTTGCCGCCGTGGACCATCGCCTCAAAATGATGCAAGATTCGAAGCTCGCTATGGCGGCGCTGGAAGCCCACACGGCGACTCTCGGCTACCGCCTCACCGGCGAACAAGGGGAAAGCTGGTGCCGGCTGTATAACGAACAAATCAAGGCGCTCATCTCGCGCCATCCCGATCGCTTCGTCGGCATGGCGTCCGTGCCGCTGCAGGATCCGGCCCGCGCCGCCAAAGTGCTGGAACATGCCATCGTGGATCTCAAGCTGTCCGGCGGCTATATCGGGACCAATGTCAACGGACAGTATTACAACAGCACCGATTTCGATCCCTTCTGGCGCAAAGCGGAAGAACTCGACGCGTTGATTGTCATGCATCCGGAGGACGTTGCCGGCTCAGAAAAAATGGGCCCCTACGGGCTGCGCCTGATCTGCGGCAATCCCGCCGACAGCGCCCTTGCGCTCGGGTTCATGACCTACAGCGGCGTATTCGACCGCTTCCCTAATCTGAAATTATGCGTGCTCCATGGCGGCGGTTTTTTTCCATACCATCTCGGACGGTTCGATCAGGGATGGGAAGTCCGTTCGGGCGCCCGGGCGGCCGAAGCGAAAGCCAAGCCCAGTGCCTACCTGAAGAATCTCTACTGGGACAACATGATTTATCGCGTTGACACCGTCGACTACCTGCGACGACTGGCCGGCGCGGACCACATCATGGTTGGAACGGATTATCCGTTCGAATTAGGAGACTGGAAAGCCGTCGACAAAATCGAAGCGCTGGACTGTCCGGAGGCGGAGAAGCAGGCCATGCTCGAGGGAAACGCGCGGCGGTTGCTCAAGATCTAGGGCAACCCACGGCGTGAGATGGGGTGTATAGCAACGTTTCTCCGAAGACCGAGCCCAAACACGCCGGAAGCGGCAAAAGCAAAACCCGAGCAATTCATTGACCCCAGTGTTGTCCGAGAATTGGAAAAAGACGGACTGTTAAAGAAACTTTAGCCGCAAGGAAAATAGGAATACTAAAGTTTATGCTGGCCAGTGTCGGCCGCGCAAATCAACCATTCGGGAGGAACAAATGAAAACCGCTGCAGAACTCGTAGTTCAAGTCTTGGCAGAAGCCGGCGTCAAGCATGTCTTTGGCATCAGCGGCGATTCTGTGCTGGCTCTGATGGATGCCATCGAGCGGACACCGGGAATCTCTTACATGACGGTGCGACATGAGCAGGTCGGCACATCGATGGCCGATGGCTATGCTCGGGTCACCGGCGATCCCGGCGTGGTCCTCGCCCATATGGGACCGGGCGTGTGCAACACCGTCATTGGTCTCGCTTCGGCTTTTCGCGATTCCTCACCCGTCATCGCATTGACCGGAGTCCGTGAAGCGCGCAAGATCGGCAGGGACTCATGGCATGAGATCGATCAACTGGGGCTCCTGCGGCCCATTACGAAATGGAACACAAGGATCACATCGGCGGACCGCGCCGCCCGGCTCACCCGTACGGCGATAACGCAAGCCCTTAGCGGCCGGCCGGGGCCCGTCCATCTCGAGCTGCCCAAAGATGTGGCTCTGGCTGAAGCCAAGGTTGATGCCGGCCCAACCGTTAAATTCGCCGCGACGCGGGAAGCCGCGCGCGTGGCCCCCAATGCGGCGCTTGTTGCGAGGGCCTGCGACCTTCTTTTGTCGGCGAAGCGCCCTGTCATTCTGGCGGGCGGCGGTACGTTACGATCGGCGGCGAGCGAAGAGCTGCAGGCATTTGCTCGGCTGTTGCCGATACCCATCGCCACCACCAACAAGGGGCGCAGTTGCATTCCGGAAGATCATCCGCTGTGTCTCGGGCCCATGGGCCAGTATGGAACGCCCTTCGCCGGCGAGGAAGTGAAACAGGCCGATGTGCTGCTGGCGTTGGGCTGCCGATTCTCCGATGTCACCACGCGGGATTGGAGTCTCATTTCTCCCGGGACAAAGATCATTCACGTCGACATCGATCCAAAGGAGTTGGGCCGGCAGTTCGAGGAAGAACTCTCTATGGTGGGAGACGTCAAGCTGTTTCTGCAGTCCGCCCTCATGGACTTGCAGCGCCGGGAAGGCGTCAAGCCGTTCAAAGGTCCCCTGGAGGAGCATCCCCGGTTAGCCGCCATGATTGAAGGACGAGAGGCGGAACGCGAGGCTTACTTTCAGCCTTCGAGTCATGCCAACGTCCCGGGCAAACCTCATCTTTTGGTGAAGGAAATCAGCAAGGTGCTCAAGCGCGACGCGATTGTCACGCTCGGAGCGGGACTTTACGCTCGCTATGCCGGGAGGCTCCGCGTTTCCGAGCCGCGCAGCTATCTCAAGTCCCTTGGATTGGGCGCCCTGGGCTGGGCATTTCCCGCGGCGCTGGGTGCTAAGTTAGGACATCCCTCGCGCCAGGTTGTCGCCCTGCTGGGAGACGGCGATTTTCTCACGGTCATGCAGGACATGGAGACGGCGGTGCGCGAGAACATCGCCGCCACGTTGGTTATCTTCAATGACTTCGGACACGGCTCTATCCGCGAACTTCAAAAACGGGATTTCGGGGGCAGAGTGGTCGGATCGGATTCCATGGACGTGCCGTTTGGAGAATTCGCCCGGCTCATGGGAGCCCTTGGCACGCGCGTAACCAAGCCCGAAGACGTTATACCGGCGTTGGGTCCCATGCTCGAGAGCGGCAAGCCCGGCCTGCTCGAGATCGCGATCGACCCAAGGGGAAGCTAACGCCGGACTGACCATACAGTGCGCGCGGGCAGTTGCAGCGCGCAATCATCGCCTTCGGCAAGGCGTCTCGTGCTCGTGACTGCAGATCATCATGGTCGCGGGACACGAGCATGAGCGCCTCAACGGAGCGACAAAACTGGCCGCCTTAGAGAACCGTCCGAATAAGAAGATAGAATACAGCCAAGATGCCGAAGCCTGCAGCAAAGGGGCCGGCCAAAGTTTCCAACGGCTTTTTGGTCGCACCGTGGAGACCCGCGAGTGTGTTGATCTCTATAGCTCCGATAATAACCACGACCACGAGCCAAAACCAGACCGGCGCCGATTGCTCACTCATGACGGTCATTGCCGGATCGTGGGTCGCCGCCACCATGAGAAAGAGCATCGGAATAGAAAGCAGAAGATTGGTGCGAGAGGTCAGAACCACTCGGCGGCTGCAGTCGGCGGCTTCCGGAATGGGCTGACCGCCTTCCGCCACGCGCGTCGCCGACGCAATCACCACCTTTTGTTTTGGATGCATGACGAACCAGCCGTTCAGGAACATGACCGTACCCAGTAACCCACCGACGGAGATCGCCAGACCGTAAGGCCAGTTAAAGAAAACCTGGCTTCCAAGGGAAGTGAAGCGGTGAAGGTAAATCAGCCAACCGGTCAGCAGCGTAATGAGGGTGCCCCAGTTAAATCCCGCCAGGGTGAGAGGGACTAGCCTGTGAAAGACTTCCACGCGCATTTCTGGTCGTGTCTGCGCAAG
>JBFJTQ010000265.1:0-4991 GCA_041625275.1 Binatia bacterium
GCCAAGGGCTCGTTTTCGAAAACGTCCAGCGCGGCGCCGGCAATTTTCTTCTGCTGCAGCGCTTCAATGAGCGCGTTCTCGTCCACGCAATAGCCGCGCGAGGTGTTGATGAGAATTGCCGACGGTTTCATCATGGCGAACTGGTCTTTGCTCATCATATGGCGCGTTTCTTTGGTGAGCACGACATGAAGCGTGACGACGTCGGACTGCTTGAGCAGGGTGGGCAAGTCGTGCAACCGCTCTACGGC
Organism: Binatia bacterium; assembly: GCA_041625275.1. Classification (GTDB taxonomy): domain Bacteria; phylum Desulfobacterota; class Binatia; order UBA9968; family UBA9968; genus JBFJNS01. Next base: position 249 of record JBFJTQ010000265.1, read on the forward strand.
GAACTCTTCGAATTTCGAATCAGGAACATAGGGGTCGTAGCCGATCATTTTCATGCCCCACGGCCGCATGAGTTTCGCGACGCGGCTGCCGATACGGCCCAGCCCGATGATGCCAATGACGATTCCAGGGTACCCGTCGCTCTCGCGCCGGCCGACATAGGTGCCCTGAAGGTTCGTATCGCGCCACCCGCTCGTGGTCTTGAGGTGATGGTCGCGCTCGCGCGCCTTTTTTAGAAGCGTCAATATATTGGTAATCGTGCCCTCGGCGACTCCTCCCCAGTTCGATTCGGTCGGACCGTGGGTCACCAGGATGCCCAGTTCCGTGCCGCTGTCCACGTCCACGTCGTCAACGCCGATGGTGAACTTGGCGACGATGCGCAGGTTCTTGGACGCCTTCATGATCTTTTGAGTTATGGGCGTGCTGCGAATGGAAGTCCCCATCATGGCGTCGCAGCCTTCCGCCATCTTGGTGATCTCATCTTCATTCCCCCCCTGCGGCGTATCCCAATTCGCCTTGCCCAGAATGAGTTCGCAGCCCGCGTCTTCGAGCATTTTATGCGCTTCTCCAGTAGGATCGGCAGGAGCGAAAACGAAAACCTTTGGTTTTGCCATAGAGCGGTCTCCTTTCCTTTGTCCCTTAATTGGATCCGTTCGAGAATCTATAAGGCAACCTGGCCGCTAGTCAACCGGAATAAGAGTCCGCGCTCGTGTTGTCAAATTTGCGCTATTCGGCCTGGACAAATACTCAACAAAACGGTTAGAAGGGCACAAGGCGAGTCCAAGGGATCTCATGCAAGCGCAGAAACGACGGTCGTTCGAGACTTTGGATTGTGTCGGTCCTGCGAGGCTTTATGCCTGATTGGTCTTCGAAGTCGCACGGCCGACAGGTGGTCAGCGCCGACGCGCGGCTTCTTCACCGAGCTTGTGAGAGAAGAATTTTCTGAAAGCCGCGGTTAGAATGTAGGTTTTCACGAGGCCCCGCAATGGATCCGATCCAGATGGAAGTCGTCTATCGGGCGACGATTCAAATCGCTAAAGAACTATCGCTCAACATGCTTCGCACCGGCTACTCTTCCGTGATCAAGGAGAGCCAGGACTTTACATTTTCCATCCTCGACGCCGAAGCGAGAATGGTTGCGCAGGGCGTGCCGCAACCGCTGCATATCGGCGGTATTTCCGCTCAGACTGGGGAGGTGCTGCGGGTATACGGCGGGCAGATGGCGCCGGGCGATGCCTATATTCTCAACCATCCTTATCGGGCGTGCCAGAATCACGCGACGGATGTCACCGTTGTGTCGCCGGTGTTTTTCGGCGGTGAGCTTGCCGCCATGGTCGGCAATACCGCGCACAAGCCGGATCTCGGGGGGAAAGTCCCCGGCACCAATTCTCCCGATGCCACGGACTTGATGCAGGAAGGTTTGCTGATCCCGGCGCTGCGATTGTATCGCGGCGAACGCGTTAACGAAGATGTGAAATCCATTATCTGGGCAAATACCCGGACGCCGGAGGTGACCTGGGGCGATATTCAAGCTCAAGCGCAGACGAATTTTTACGGCATTAAGAAACTGACTGAGCTGTTCGAAACATACGGCAAAAATGAAGTGCTGACATGCTGGCAACGCTGGATGGACATTTGCGAGCAAGAGCTGCGCAAAGCGATCGGCAAAATTCCCGACGGCCGGTACGGGCCCTTCGAGGACTTTCTCGACGACGACGGCATAGAACTGGACCGGCAATATCGTATCGCCGCCGCCATGACGGTTAAGGGCGAGGAGCTCTTAATTGACTTGGAATCCTCGCCTCAGGCGCGAGGGCCGATCAACCTGCGTCCCTGCGTCGCGCGCTATCTGCTCGATAGTTTCATCAGCGCGGCTCTGTGTCCAGATTTGCCGCTCAATCAAGGGTTGTCCCGGCCCATTCATATCTCTTTTCCGCCGGAGGGGTCGATTCTCAACCCTCGCTATCCCGCGCCGGTCAACATGTACGTCAGGCCGAGCCAGATTCTCACATCGGTGATGGGCATGGTCCTGGCGGCGGCGGTGCCCGACCGCGTGCCCGCGCCGGACAGCGGCGCCGGCGGCTCCTGTTCGTTTTCGGGGCGAGATGATCGCGACGGCCGTTGGTTTTCCCTCTACGATATCTGCCGCGGCGGCGCCGGGGCGCGGCCGCACGCGGATGGGCCGAGCGTCATGGATTCGTTCGTGGTGAACGTCATGAATACGCCGGTGGAAATGGTGGAGGCCGAGTTCCCGATTCGCATTCGACGCTACGATCTGCACGAAGAATCCGGCGGCGCAGGCCGGTTTCGCGGCGGCCTCGGTGTGCGGCGCGATTGGCAAATGCTCTGCCGTGAATCCACGGTCAATCTGCGCAGCGATCGCTTCATTCATTCCGCTCCTGGAATCGACGGCGGGCTTCCGGCCAAACCATCCTCCGCGTGTTTAATGACCTCGGAAGATCAACCCATTCCGCAACGCTCCAAAGTTTCAAAGTTGATGCTCAAGAGAGGCGATGTGTTTTCGGTAAAGTACGGCGGCGGGGGCGGGCGTGGAAGCCCGTTGGAGCGGCCGGCAGAAGCCGTCCGAGATGACGTGTGGGACGGTTATATCAGCCAAGCAACCGCGCGTGATCTGTACGGCGTGGTCGTCCACGGTTGGCCTCCGGTGATCGACGAAAAGGAAACAGAACGTCTGCGCGGGGGGCATAAGTAGCATGAGTCTCCGAGTGGGTATCGACGTCGGCGGAACATTCACCGATATCACGGTGCTTGACGAAGTCAGCGGGGAAATCAAAGAAGTGCGCAAGGTGCCGTCCGATCCGGCGCGCCAGATCGAGGTTCTCGAGGCCGCCCTGCAGCAGCTCGGTCACGAATTCGGCACCCGTGGCGTGTCTTACCTGCTGCACGGCTCAACGCATGCGCTCAATGCCATATTGGAAGAAAAAGGCGCCAGGACAGGGCTGTTGACGACGGAAGGCTTTCGGGATGTCTACGAAATCGCGCGTCAATGGAAGGGCGACGAGATCATGAACGTCCTCTATCCGGGAGCGAAGCGATTCATCCCGCGGCGCCTGGCGGCAGAGGTACGCGAGCGCATGGATTTCGAGGGGAACGTGCTTGCTCCGCTGGATATGGATAGCTTGGATCGCGCGCTCGATGAACTTTTAGCGCAGGGCGTTGAAGCCCTGGCGCTGGTCTTTCTCCACTCGTATGCAAATCCAAGCCACGAGCGGCAGGCGGCGGAACATATCCGCAAGCGCTGTCCGGATCTTTTCCTTTCGCTTTCGTCCGAGGTCAATTCCCTGTGGCGCGAGTACGAGCGCACCTGTTCCACGGTGATTAACAGTTATGTCGGCCCGAAGATGGGCCGATACCTGTCCAAGCTGGAAGAATCGGTGAAGACGCGCTTTCCCTCGGCCTATCCTCTGGTCATGAAGTCGAACGGCGGCGTCGGCACGCCGTCTTTCCTCGCGCGGTTTCCGATTCACACGCTCATGTCCGGCCCGGTGGCCGGTGTCGTGGCGGCGCACGCGTTGGGTCAGAGCCTCGGTAAGAGAAAGGTGATTGGCATCGACGTTGGCGGGACGAGCTGCGATGTCTCCTTGATTCCCGGCGCGCTGCTGTTTCGCTCGGAGTGGCATGTCGGGCGACATTCGGTGCGCGTCGATTCGGTCGAAGTGGAGAGCCTCGGGGCCGGCGGCGGCAGTCTCGCCAAGGTTCATTACGGCAGCGTTTTGAAGGTCGGACCTGAAAGCGCCGGAGCCGATCCTGGACCGGCCTGTTACATGCGTGGCGGGGAGGAGCCGACTCTCACGGATGCCCTAGTGGAGCTGAGACAGCTCAATCCCTCGGTCTTGCTGGGCGGCGATATGAGAATCGACAGCCGCCGATCGGCACAGGCGATTAAGTCAAAGATCGCTTCGCCGCTGAATTTGACACTCACAGAAGCCGCGCTGGGTATCGAAAAGGTATTAGTGTCAAACGTGGTTTCGGCGATGCGAACGATGACTGTCGAACGCGGCTACGACCCGCGGGAATTTACTCTGGTGGCGTTTGGGGGAATGGGGCCGACGCTGGCGACCGCCATTGCATCCGCCCTGGGGATTAACGAGGTCATCGTTCCCCTGAACCCGGGGAATTTTAGTGCCTATGGCATGCTGCTCTCGGATCTGCGATATGATCTCGTGACCACACGGCTGCGGATGCTGGACGAAGAAAACTTAAGAATCCTCGTCGATGAACTGGGCGAACTGGAACGCGCGGCGCGCCAGGAATTGTGCCACCAGGGCGCGGTCGATGAGCGCATTCAGGTGCAATGGCTGCTGGACCTGCGCTATCGCGGCCAGGCGTATGAACTCAGCGTGCCCGTCTCAAGCGACCTTGACGATATAAGGCTCGACACGATCAAGAACGATTTCGGTGCGGTGCATGAGCGCCGTTACGGTCATCGGGCGGAAGACGAAGCGGTGGAAGTGGTAAACCTGCGGGTCAGCGCGAGCTTTTCGTTGGGAAAGCCCCGCGCCGCGGTGAAAGACGCCTCGCATGCATCGAGCCCGACACGGGTCAGCCGGCAGGTTCAATTCTTATCCGGCACGTACGATACCCCCATCTTGTTTCGTGACGACCTCGCTCCCGGTTTTGCAAACGACGGTCCAGCAATTATAGAAGAGAAGACTTCGACGGTTGTCGTGGAACCCGGCTGGCGCATGTCGATCGATGCGCTGGCGAATGTCGTCTTGACTCGA